>NZ_CALXNG010000005.1:0-115472 GCF_944389695.1 Candidatus Parakkermansia intestinigallinarum | reverse complement strand
TCGTGGAGTGCAGCGGTGGCTCACTCGGTGGTCTGATATGCGGTTTCCACACACTTTGCGCTTGACCCGACCATCTTAGGGTCAAGCGCAAAGTCTTGTAAAATCAACAAAAGCGCCTCATTAGGCGCTTTAAGGAAATACACGGGAAGGGACTCGAACCCCTGACCAACTGTGTGTAAGACAGCCGCTCTACCACTGAGCTACCCGTGCGTGTGCGAGCTATTATACGGATGCATCGAGATTTGACAAGTCAAAAGTGAGGGAGAATACGGATATTCCCCGCGTGTGGTTTTCGGAGGCCGAGATGCCGAATGCCGACGCTGTGCGGTGTGTGTCAACATGAAGCAAAAGCTGCCCAGCGGCTCGTATCGGCCTGAAGCCCGTCCGACGAGGCGCCGAGCGATCACGGATCGTGGCGCGTGCGAATGCCGCAGTCGTCGCAGACGGAGATCCAGGGTTGAATGTCCTCGGGTGAGGGGGCGGGTTCTCCGTTCGCTCCTTTGCAGAGCCGGAAAAGGAGGACTTGGTCGCGCTTTCCGTCTACGTAGCGGCTGAGCCGGCGGCGAAACTGCTCGGGGGTCAGAGATTCGTCGCCGTCCGGCATTACGCGGATGATCCCGGCCTCGCGGCGCACCGTCACGGAGCTGAAGGATACGCCGTCCGGCAGGGTGTACATGCCGTCGACTTCCAGCGCACCGTGCCGAGCCTGACGCAGTGTGCGTATGGTCGATGCGAGTGCCTCGGGGCTTTGCCCCGCGCTGTTGTTCAGGTGCGGGTCGCCGCCGCTGTCGATGAGCAGGCTCAGGAGTTCGCGTGCATCGAGGCGGGCGGCGAGGTGCAGCGGGGTGTCGCCCGATGCGTCGCGGGCGTTCGGGTCTGCCCCGGCGTCGAGCAGCAGCGGGCAGGCCCAGTGTGACCAGGGCTTCGAGACGGCGATATGCAGGGGCGTGCGCCCTTGGTCGTCCGCGAGGTTCGGGTTGGCCCCCAATGCCAGTAGGGTGCGCACGCCGTCGGAGTTGCCGCTCTCGATGGCGCCGGGCAGCAAGCCGACACCGTCGAGGCCCGGGACGTCCAAGTGAGCCCCTGCCCTTACGAGTATCTCGAGTGCACCGAACTCTCGGCACAGCGTTGCCAGTTCAACCGGTCGGCGGCCGCCGGGGGTGCGGGCATCGGGGTCGGCTCCGGCATCGAGCAACAGGCGCAGGCAGTCCTCATGCCCGCCGGCGACGGCGGCCAGCAAGGGGCTCTTTTCGCCGTTTCCCTGAGGGGGTGCCCCGGCATCGAGCAGGAGGCGGACGATCTCGGTATACCCTTCGCCGGAGGCTGCTTCAAGTGCTTCGGTCTTGCGCTTCTCGACTCCGGCGGCGAGCAGCGTGCGCACGGCGTCCGTGCGACCGTTTTGCGCGGCGAGCTCGAGCGGGGTCCGGCCCGTGCGGCTCGCCGCATCCGGGTTCGCGCCGCTGTCGAGCAGGCGGCGGAGTTCTGCAAGGTCGCCGCACTCGGCCGCGAGGTGCAGCGGCGTCCAGTTGTCGCCGACGGGGGGCGCCGGCTTTTCGCGGAGCAGGAGCTGAGGCCGTCTGCCGGGGGAGATATCAAGCGCCACCCACCCCAAGACCGTCGGCCCGTCAGCTCTCAGCGAGGGGTTGGCGAGGTAAAAATCGCTGATCAGCATGGAGACGAAAGTCTCGACGGGCAGTCCCTGAGCGGCGAGTTGCTCCCGGACGAAGAGCTCGGCAAGGGGGCGCTCGCGCTCGTAGGAAGCGGAGTCGTACTCGATGCTTTGCCCCTTTGCGCGCAGGGCTTCTTCGATGAAGTCGCGGCATTCGCACGCCCATGAGGGGCAGTCGATCAGGTCGAATTTCAAGGTGAAGGGGCCGGCCTCGCGCTGCAGGCACAGCAGGTAGGCGCGGCCGATGTAGCGAGACGCTTCTTCAGCCGAGAGATGTGATGAAAAGCGGATGGCGTAGGCGGCTCGCTGCTCATCGCTGCGCTTCCGCTCGGCATCGAGCAAGGCCAGGATTCCCCCGCCCTCGGAGAGTGTGTCGATGACGTCGGCCGTGCGGACGCTGCGTCCGTCAGACATCTCGACGGCGGGTTTCGCCGCTGCCGGCTGGGGCATCGAGAGACAGAGCCAAGCCATCAGGGCAAGGGCGGGCAGAACAAGGAGGTAGAGGCGTCGGGCGTGCATGGCGGAAAGGAAGGGCTCAGAAGGTGTCGGGGCTCAGAGGGGGTCGGGACTCTCAGGGCTCTGAGGGCTCTGAGGGTGTTACCGTAGCCATGATAACGGGGACGGTCGGTGAAGTCAAGTCCGCAAGGGAAAAGGTGCCCGATTCGACGACGGGGGGTCTCGGGAGTCTCCGGGAGTCCCGAGCGTCTCGAAGGGATCAGCGCAGGCTCCCGGCGCTGCGTCGTCCCTCCTTCGCGGCGGGGCCCGCTGCGTCCGCAGGGCCGGGTTCGGCGCTTGCATCGGGCGACTCCGTCACCTCGATGCGGCTCAGGTCGGCGTAGACGGCAGTTTCCCGCCCCTCCGTGAATCGGATGAGGGCCTGCGGCACGTCCGCCCGGACAGGCCGGCCCCGGTCGGCGGGAAGGGCCGGGACGGTCGCCATGAGGTAGCTGTTGGTGACGACGGTATAGAGGGCATCGGGTTCGATGGGGCGGCCGTCTTCCGTTGCGGCCTCGGTGATGCGCATGGGGCGGCGCTCGGCGGAGGGTTTGACGGCTTTGTAGCGCATGCCCGAGACGTAGGGGGCGCCGTAGTGGTCGGCTTCGGGCACGCTGTTGAGGAAGGCGAGCAGTTCGCGCCCCGTGGCGCGAAACACGACCATGCTGTTGCAGAAGGGGTCGAGACGGTAGCAGTCGGCCACCGTGAAGGGTCCCTCCGGCAGCCCGGGAATGCGCACGTTGCCGGCATTGACGACGGCGACGTCGGCGCGGGTGTAGGAGCGCATGGCGTCGGCCATCAGGCAGCCCAAGCTCTCGCGGCTGCGGATGGCCGGATTGATGAGGGTGAGGCGGCGGTTCATGGCGGGGTCGGCGCGTACGGCGTCGACGGCGGCCTGCATGTCGGGATCGGCGGTGTAATCGCTGAGGGGGATGAGTTCGGCTGTTTTGCGGAGAACTTTGCCGTTCTCAACGTCGAAGGTCAGGCGGGTGATGCAGCTGACGCGGTACTCGGCTTGGGTGATCAGGACGCCGTTTTCGAGTACGGCGCCGTCGACTCGCGTGTGTGAGTGCCCGCCGATGATGGCGTCTGCCTCGGGAAAGATTCGGGCGAGTTGTCGGTCGTCGCTCAAGCCGAGGTGTGTGAGCAAAATGAGTACGTCGCATTCTCCGCGCAGGTAGGCGTAGTCGCGCGCGACGGCGAGGGGGTCGCGAAAGATGAGGCCGCGGCAGTTCGCCGGGTTGGCGTCGGGCAGGCCCTGTTTGCCGACCTGCACCAGCCCGAGGACGCCGATGCGCACGCCTTGGCGCTCGAAGATGTGGTAGGGTTTGAGGTTGAGCTCGGCGCCTTCGGCGCTGCGGACGTTGGCGCAGACGAAGCCGAAGCGGGCGGCATCGAGGTTGGCTTGCAGGGCGCGGCGGCCGGAGTCAAATTCGTGGTTGCCGAGCGTCGAGAGGTCGAAGCCCAAGCGGTTCATGAGCCGGATCATCGGCACGCCCGGCTTTTCGCCGTGGTCGACGTAGGGGTCGCCCGTGCGGTTGTCGCCGGCCGAGAGCAGCAGGAGCTCGGGGGAGGCGTCGCGCTCGGCTTTCAGGAAGGCGGCGAGTCGCGGCAGGGCGTCGATGTTGGCGTGCATGTCGTTGATGCCGAGCACGGTCACCAACTCGGCCGATGCGACGGAAACAAACGCCAGAAGGTAAAGCAGCAGCAGTCTCATGGCTCTTCGGGTCTGTCGGTGCGGCAGGGTTGGCGGGGTGAGTTGCTCTCTCACTGACCTATCTGCTCAAGCCAAGGGGCGAGGTCGAGCTTTCCGATGACGTCGCCCTCAAAGTTCACGATGCGCAACTCCGTCCCCTCCAGCTCGGCACTTGAGTGACATTTTTGGCCGTCGGAGGCTGAGTAGCCAAGCACACTCGGGAGACAAACCCAGCGTTCGCCCCGGCGCACGTAGATGCGCAAGGCGTTTATGTACAGGCCGGAGCCGTAGTCGATTGACACGACGACGAGCTCGGGGCTGAGTCGGCACACGCGGCAGTTGTCCCAGTTCTGTTCGCCGCCGATGCCGGTGGGGAGATGGCTTTTGTATTCGGGGTCGATGAGCTCGAGTTCCTGCCGACTGATGGGGCGAAAGGGTGCTGATGTCTTTTCGGGCTCTGCTGCCTGACAGAGGCAGATCACGGCCGGAGCCGCGGCGAGGTAGGCGTAGATGTTCATGATGCTCGGGGAGGGTGTGTGGGGTATCGGGATGTGCGGGCAGGCGCTCTGATGCGGCGTTGCGCCGCGGTTACGGCGGGGGAGGAGGAGCGTCGACGGAGTTCAGGGCTTCGGCTGCTTCGGGGCGACGGAGGGGTTCAGCCGCCAGAATTCCTCCGTCCGGCGCCTGACTTTGTCGACGGTCTCCGGGGTGAAGTAGTCTTGCATGCGAGCGGCTTCGCTCGGGGAGCAGAAGCGTCCGCCGATGTTGAGGCCGTCGACGACGAAGATGACGCAGTCGCTGGCGGATTCGTCAGAGGTGACACTCGGGCGAATGTAGCTCCATTCAAAGACGTAGGGCGCCGGCGGGGCGGGCTCCAGATCTGCCAGGCTGTGTTTCTGCAGGTAACTCAGGTAGGCCGCGCGCTCGGCTTTCATGATTTGGAGCAGCTTGTCGATGAATTCTTGCTCCTTGCCGGGCAGCAGCTGCATGTCGTTGATTTCGTCGATGCCGTCGGCAAGGGTGCTGAGTCGGTAGTTGTTGGGCTTGGTCGGGGTCTGTTGAGTGGTCTGGCAGGACGAGACGAGGAGGCACGCCGCAGCGGCAGCTCCGAGCGCGGCTCGGCAGAAGAGGGCTTTCGCGAGGGTTCGACGATTGCTCGCCGAGCGACGGGGCGGGAGACTGGGCTGTATCATGGCGTAGGAGATTGGGGCACGGGAGGATTGGTTCGCGGGGAGGGTCGGGCTTCGGGCTCTCGCACAGCCATGTGCCTCGCGGGGATGCCGCCGGACAGGGAGCGCGGTTCGGGGATGAAGAGTCCGCGGACGGGATGGCCGCGGCCAAGCCGTGGGGGACCCCGACCCTGCGGTCATTATACCTGCCCCGCCGGGGGCGAGTCAAGTCTCTACCGCGATGCCTGCGCCTTTTGGGGCGAGGCAAGGCGGATGCGCTCGGGGGATGCTGCACGGCCGAGGAGGCGAGCCGACCGAAGACGGGGTCGCGGTGCACGAGACGGGCGGGGAGAGGAGCGGGGCTCGGCGGGATTCGGCGTCTATGCTGCTGTTTACGCTTGAAAAAAGGGCGGCTCGGGTGTATAAGCGGCGCATGGCTACGACTGTTCGCACTCGTTTTGCTCCGTCGCCCACCGGCTATCTGCATATCGGCGGCGCCCGCACGGCTCTTTTCAATTATCTTTTTGCCCGCAAGATGGGCGGCACTTTCGTGCTGCGCATTGAAGATACGGATCAGGAGCGCCACGTGGAAGACGCCATGAAGGCTATCTTCACGGGGATGAGCTGGCTCGGTCTCGACTGGGATGAGGGCGAGGGTAAGGGCGGACCTTACGAGCCGTACTTCCAGAGCCAACGCAAGGATATTTACGACCGCTATTTCCAAAAGCTCGTCGATATGGGGCGCGTGTACGAGTGCCCGGCGCCGAATAAGCGCGATAAGAACGGCGATGAGATTCCGGGGACGAGTGAGGGTACGGTGTGGCGCTTCCGCTTCAAGCGCGACGGCGTGATGACGCTGCACGATCTCGTCTGCGGCGATATTTCCGTCGACTACACGAATGAGGAGAACACGCCGGATATGGTGGTGAAGCGCACGGACGGCTCATATATCTTCCACTTGGTCAATGTGGTGGATGATATCGAGATGAAGATTACGCACGTGATTCGCGGCGAGGATCACATTATGAATACGTTCAAGCACCTGCAGCTCTTTGAGGCTTTCGGGGTGCAGCCGCCGGTCTATGCGCACATCCCGCTGATTCAGAACCCGGACGGGTCGAAAATGAGCAAGCGCGATGTGGGCGCGCAGCTGGGCAATTACCCGGAGGAGGGCTTTTTGCCGGATGCGGTGGTGAATTTCATTGCGCTGCTGGGCTGGAGCCCGAAGTGCGAGGAGGAGGTGTTCTCGAAGGAGCAGCTGATTGAGCTCTTCTCGCTCGAGCACGTGAACCGCGCGGCGGCGAAGTTTGACATCACGAAGTGCAAGTGGATGAACCAGCAGCATATTATGCGCCTCGCGCCCGAGAAGTTCACGGAGCTGGCGATGCCTTTCTGCACGCAGGCGGGTCTCGAGGATACGCCGCAGCTCCGCGAGCTGCTGCCCAGTGTGCAGACGAAGGTGCAGTTGCTCAGCGAGGTGCCCGCATGGGTGCGCTGGCTGCAGGTGCTGGAGTACGAGCCGGAGGCGATGGCGAAGCTTCAGGAGAATGCACGCGCGATGCTCGATCTCTTTGCGGAGGCGGCCGCGTCGCTGCCGGAGTGGAACGGTGAGGCGGCGATGCAGCTGGTCAAGCCGATGACGAAGGCGCAGGGCGTGAAGGTGGGTGCGATGATGTTCCCGCTGCGCCTGGCGCTCACGGGCTGCCACGCCGGGCCGGGCATCGATGTGATTATGCAGGTGCTGGGGCGCGATGAGGTACTGCGCCGCATTGCTGTTTTCCCCTGCTGAAGGGTGCGGATTCATCTGTGTTCTGACGGTTGTGCGAACGATTGATTTTGACTACGAGCTGCCTGAGGAGCTGATTGCGGACAGGCCCCTGCCCGACCGCGCGGCGTCGCGCATGCTGGTGGTGCACCGCGACAGCGGGCTCATCGAGCATCGGCATTTTCACGATATTCTCGAGTACGTGCGCCCCGGCGATCTCTTCGTGATGAATGACACGAAGGTGATTCCGGCTCGCTACTTCAGCAATGACGGCGGTATCGAGCTGGTGCGCGCAGGGATGTCGGGCGAGGAGGTCTGGAAGTGCATGGTGCGCCCCGGCAAGAAGATGAAGGTCGGCCGTACGGTGCAGGTCGGTGAGGCGACGGGCACGGTGGAGAGTATTGATGATGAGGGCTACCGCTATATTCGCTGGGATCGCGTGCCGGATGAGAGTCTCGGTCGTCTCGCGCTGCCGCACTACATGAACCGCGAGAGTGATCCGAGCGATAAGGAGCGCTACCAGACGGTTTACGCTCACCACGAGGGGGCGATTGCCGCACCGACGGCAGGGCTGCACTTCACGCCCGAGATTCTCGAGAAGGTGCCGCACCGCTTTGTGACGCTGCATGTGGGGGTGGGTACGTTCCGCCCGGTGAAGGCGGAGAATATCGAGGATCACCATATGCACACCGAGAGCTTTTTCATGAGTCCCGAGACGTCTCAGGCGATTGAGCAGGCTCAGCGCGTGATTGCGGTGGGGACGACGAGTGTGCGCGTCATGGAGACGCTGGCGACGCGCTTCGGCCGCCCCCTGCGCCCCGGCCCGGGTGAGACGGATATTTTTATCTATCCGGGCTATGAGTACAAGGTGACGGACGCTTTGCTGACGAATTTTCACCTGCCGCAGAGTACGCTGATTATGCTGGTCTGCGCCTTCGCGGGCAAACCGCTCATCATGGAGGCCTACCGCCAGGCCGTGGAGCAGCGCTATCGCTTTTTCTCGTACGGGGATTGCATGCTCATTCTCTGAGTGTGCACGCATGCGCTCCGCTGCGCCCGGATGCAGTCGCCCGGCAACGGAGCGCAGGTTGTGCTCGAGCTGCCCGAAGATGCAGCGGCAGACGCGGGTTTTGGAGGCGGCTCGGCGCTGATGCGCTCGCCGAGTCCGGGAGGCTCCGGGCTAGGTAGCGTCGCGGCTCTGTGTTCCCCGCCGACGAGCGGACGCTCGGCGAAGCTGTTTTCGGGAAATTCGCTGAAGCTCCTGCACCTTTGACGGGACGTGCGCGGTGCGGCGATTCGGTCGGGTAGGCCGTCGGGCAGACTGTTGCGGCCCGGAGGAGGTAAGGCGCTATCACCTGCGTTGCACGGTTGTTACGAGTGTTGCGCGGCCGCTCGGCCCGGCTTGGTGGGGATGGGCTCGACGGGTTGCAGGACGGCAACGCACAAGCCCTGTACGATTTTCATCGTACAGGGCTTGCGTTTGAGAGCGGGGTTCGCTTCCGCTCCGCTGCCTGCCCTTCAGGGAAGAGAGGCCGCAGAGCGGTGCTGCGGTGCTCAATAGCGCTCGACGACGCGCATCATCTCGTCCATCTGGGCTTCGATGGATTCGACGAGGGCCATCTGGGTGCGGGTGCGATCCAAGTTGTGCTCGGGGCGCTTGATCTTGAAGTAGGTGTCGCCTTCGAGGTAATCGGTGAGGAAGCGCATGCCGCACTCCATGGTGAGGAGCTTGCCCGAGAAGGGCAGCAGGCTCTTCTCCAGCGGCGTGAGGAAGGTGGCCGCCTCGCAGTACCCCTTGGCGAGAGCCTCGAAGTACTCCATGCGCATGGTGACCAGCGAAATATCCTTCTCATCCTCGGCGGCGGGAGAGGTCGAGGTGCGAATCATGTCGCCGAAGTCGTAGAGAGCCGAGCCGGGCATGGTCGTGTCGAGGTCGATGACGCAGATGCCTTCGCCCGTGACGTCATCGAGCATGACGTTGTTGAGCTTGGTGTCGTTGTGCGTCACGCGCAGCGGGAGTTCGCCGGAGGCGAGGTAGTTGACCACCTTGTGGCAGTCCGCCTCGCGCGACAGGAACCAGTCGATTTCCTTCTGCACGCTCTTGGCGCGGCCGAGGGGGTCGGTGGCAATCGCGTTTTGGAAGTTGCGGAAGCGCTTCGTCGTGTTGTGGAAGTCGGGGATGGTCTCAAAGAGCGGGGCTCCGGGCAGGTTAGCTCCGAGCTTCTGGAAGTTGCCGAAGGCGCGAGCCACCTCGATGCACTGACCGGGATTCTCGATCATATCGTAGGTGCGGGCACGCTCGATGAAGGGGTAGACACGCCAGACATTGCCCTCCTCATCCTGCGCGTAGGGCTTGCCGTCCTTGGCGGGAATGATGGTGAGCGTGCGGCGGTAGGCCTCTTTGCAACCCTCTTCAAGCAACACGCGCAGGGCTTCGTCCGTCACGCGCTTGACGTTCTCCATCAGCGGGATGGGCTGCTTGAAGACGTTGCTGTTGACGCGCTGCAGGATGTAGCGGGTGCGGATACCCGCCTGATCCACCTCGATGCGGAAGGTGTCGTTGATGTGGCCGGAACCGTACGAGCCGCCGAACACGTAGTCCGCGCGGAGGTCGAAAAGACCGGCAATTTGACGGAGATCGTACATGGGTGTTGCTTAACCGAGTTTGGCGGGGTAGACACCGTCGCTGACGAGCTTGGCGATGCTTTCCACCACGGCGGGCTTGTCGCTGGGATACGTAACACCGAGCCAAGAGGCGCTTGTCTTGATGACGCGGCAGTCAGCCTTGTTGTTGTGGATGAGCTCATCGACCACCGTGGGGATGTAACACTCGCTCTTCACTTCGTTGCCGTGGGCCTGAAGGAAGCGGGTGAAGTGATCTTTGATCTCGCCGATGAAGGCGGCGGGGAACACCCAGAAGTTCATCGAGACGAGCTCCTCGGGGTCGACGGCCTTGCGCTCGCCGGAGAGGCTGTCGCCGCGGCAGACGCCGTCTTCTTCGCGCATGATCTTGGTGAACTCTTCGACGCTGTCAAGGTAGCCGTCTTTGATGCCGCAGATGCCGCGGTTGACGTCGCCGTGGTCGCTGAGCGTGTTCTTGAGCGGGTAACCGATCATGCCGCAGTGCACCTTGCCGTCCTGAGGATGCTCGGCGGTGAGGAACTCGGCAGCCTTCGCAAAGGCATCAGCACCGTAGAAGTCATCGGCATTCACCACGCCGAAGGGCTCATTGACCACGTTGCGGGCAGCCAACAGAGCGTGCGCGGTGCCCCAAGGCTTCACGCGACCCTCGGGAACGGAGAAGCCCTCGGGCAGATCGTCGAGGCTCTGGAAGGCGTAGTCGACCTCGATCTTGCCCGCGAAGCGAGCGCCCACCTGGCTCTTGAAGGCCTCCTCGAAATCCTTGCGGATGATGAAGACGACCTTGCCGAAGCCGGCGCGGATGGCGTCGTAGACGGAGTAATCGAGAATAACTTCACCGTTGGGACCCATGGGATCCAGCTGTTTGAGGCCACCGTAACGGCTGCCCATGCCTGCTGCGAGAACAAGGAGTGTCGGTTTCATGATGTGTGATAAGAGATTTGTCGTGATGCACGGGTGCACACCCACATGCGGGTCGGGACGCACCGATACGGGGGTATTGTAACTCTTCAACTATCCTTTGGCAAGCCGAAATGCCTGCTTTTCCGCTCAATTTCAGAGCGGGCAACGACGCAGGGCTCAGCCTTCGTGACCGGAGGCGGAAGCAGGGGCACTCGACTCGGCCGGCGGCTCGTCACCGGGGCTTCCGACCGACGAGTCGGCGCCGATCGCACCTTGCGACCACGCGTACCAAGTGCCTAACGCAATGGCAAGGAGAGTCAGCACGATGAAGGCGACTTTCTGCCAGAGGGGGTTGTTGGGCATGGTGTCGACTTCCGGCACGATCAGGGCCGCCGTGACGTTGTCCGAATAGCCTTCGCCGCTCTCTGCGGCGGCGCGGACCCAGTCGCGCAGCAGCTGCCCGGTGTCGACGGCGAAGCCGTAGGTCTCTTCCTGCTGCCAGCGCGAGGGGTGCAGCTGATTCCAGAAGCCGTCGCAGCAAAGCAGGAAGACCTGGTGATAATGTGCCGTCAGGTGCTGATAGTGGACCTCGATATCGCTTTCGGCTCCGAGTGCTTGCAGGAGGCGGTTCTGCCCGGGATGGCGCCAAGCTTCTTCGGGGCTGAGCTCTCCGGCTTTGACCATGAGTTCGAGTTCCGAGTCGTCGTCCGTGAGGCGCGTCCAGCCGTCTTCCGACGTCCATGTGTAGGCTCGGCAGTCGCCGATGTGAAGGATGTAGACATCGCGGCGATGCTGGTAGTAGAAGACCATGGCGGCGCGTCCGTTGCCCTCCCGCCCCTGCTCGCGGGCATATCGGCAGACGGCTCGGTTGGTGTCTTGCATGAAGGCGGTCAGCAGCTGTTCCGCTTGGTCGGGGCGAAGGCCCTTGCGCAGGCTGCGGTTCCAGAAGCAGAGGGCGCTGTCCACGGCTACGCGGGAGGCTAGGGCTCCGGCAGCATGCCCGCCTGCACCGTCTGCGATGACGACCATGGCTGATTCTCCTTCGCAGCAATAGCTGCAACAATCCTGCTGGTCCTCGCGATCGCCGCAGACGGAGCTGACGTAAACTTCGCGGTGAGCCCCGCGGTTGCCTGCGTCGAGCGACGGGGTGCTCTGAGGTCTGTAGTCGATGAGCACGTAGGGAGCGGCTCCCGTCGGCGATTGCTCTCTCATTGTCTCGAGAAGCGTCGGCATGAGGCCGGATGCCGGCGCGTCGGCGTGCTCCGCCAGTGCTGCGGTCAGGGTGCTGAGTTCGTCGGAGGAGGGGCGCTGCGCCATCAGGATCAGGCGATCTCCGGCAAGCAGGTACTGGCGCTGCCGAGCGAGGATGCGGCAGCCTCCGGCTCGATAGCCGCAGATGCAGGCCCGACCGCTCTGGGCCCAGAGCAGCAGCCCTTCGCGGATGCTTGTCACGATGACGTTGTCTTCCTCCCTGAGCGAGCAGCTGATCAGGGCGGCATCGGGGGAGAGTCCCTGCCCGAGGAGTTCGATGAGCCTCAGGCCGAGGTCTTCCGCCTCTTCGGGGCTGCCGCCGGGGCAGGCGACGGCGACGGCGATGCAGAGGCCGGAGTCTGTTCGGCAGGAGCTGTAGCCGGCAGGTTCCGGCAGCTCATCGGGGGCGATGGTCGCAAAGGAGAGAGGTGGGCAGGCACTCATGGCTGATGAAGGCGGCAAGGCTGATTGTGATGTCGGGGCTCACGGCGATTTCCGCGCTGTCGGCGTTTTCATTCTACACCTTTCGTCGCAAAAATCACCCTCTTTTTTTCAGCAGGCAGCAAAATCCCCCGGCTCCCATGCCCTGCATCGGCAGCAGGCGGTAGGCGGGGAAGTCGCAGAGGCGGCTGCGAAAGGCGCTCAGGCAGGGGACGTCGACGGCTTCCCACTCGCTCTGTCGCCGCATGAGGTAGGCCATCACTTTTTCGTTTTCATCGGGATCGTAGGTGCAGGTGCTGTAGAGGAGGTGCCCGCCGGGTTTCACGCAGCCGGCGGCGGCGAGCAGGATGCCTTTCTGCCTCTTGGCGTTTCCGTTGACCGTCGACGGGCCGAAGCAGCCGGGGTTGGCGATGCCTCGGGCGGGGAGGGATTGACCGCTGCACGGGGCGTCGACGAGCAGGAGGTCGAAGCGCTCGCGGTGTTCGCGCCACTGGTCGGGGCGCAGGCCGGTGACGTCGACCTGCGGCAGGCCGCAGAGGGCGAGGTTTTGCCGCAGGATGCCGCGGCGCGAGGGGCTGACTTCGTTGGCGATGTGGCGCATCGTCGGCGCTTCGCCGCAGAGGGCTCCGCGATAGCGTGCGCAGAGCAGCATGGTCTTGCCGCCCGGTGCCGCGCAGAGGTCAAGGCTTTCATGCGGGGGAGCAACGCAGGAGAGGGCGGCTGATTCCCAACACGATGAGAGATCGAGGATGTAGTAGAGGCCGCGGTTGTAGTCGTCGCAAACGGCGGGGCGGACGCCGGGCTCCGGCACGTAGACGCGGGGCGGCAGCCAAGGCATGGTCTCGGCGCTCTCGCAGGGAAAGGGGGGGCGGTAGTCCTCGGGCGCCAAGGGGCTCAGCACGAGGGCGCGGCGCGCGGATGCTCCGGCGCGCAGGGCGGTGACGAAGGCTTGGCTTTGCTCGGCGTCGAGTTGGAGCCGAGCGCAGAGGCGCCATTCGCCTTTGGCGGGTGTCGGGGCGTTGTCGGGCATCGGCGGATGGGGAGGGTGCGTCAGTCGGAGAGTGCGGTGAGAGCCAGGCGGGCGGCTCCGATGAGGCCGGCTTCGTTGCCGAAGCGGGCCGGCAGGATTTTGAGTTGAGCGAAGTGGCTGGGGTAGAGCTGAGCGCGCAGGTAGCGACGCAGCGGAGCAAAGAGCAGGTCTCCGGCTTTCGCAACGCCGCCGCCGATGATGAAGGCTTCGGGGTTGAGGACGTAGTGGCAGTTCATGAGCACGCAAGCCAGTTTGCAGGCGAAGTCCTGCCAGATCTGCTGCGCTATGGGGCAGCCGGCACGCGCGGCGTTCTCGAGTTCGAGGGGGCTGCATTGCGCGAGGCTGCGGGTCTCGCCGGCTGCGGCGTAGGCGAGTTGGGCGGCCATGGCCATTTCGCGGTTGCCGATGTAGTCTTCGACGGCGCCGCGGTTGCCGTAGTGGCCGATGCGTCCGCGGTAGTCGATGCTCATCTGACCGATTTCGCCCGCCGCACCCAAGTGGCCGCGCAGGAACTGACCGTTGACTATCAGGCCGCTGCCTACGCCGGTGCCGAGCGTGAGGCAGACGAGGTCGTTCATCCCCTGCCCCGCGCCGAGTTTCCACTCGGCGAAGGCCATGCAGTTGGCGTCGTTGTCGATGGCCGCAGGAAGCCCCGTGAGCTCGCGGAGACGGTCGCGCGCCATGATGTCGTGCCAGCCGGGGACGTTGGTGAGCGAGTCCACGCGTCCGGCTCGGTGGTCGACGAAGCCCGGCAGGCCCATGCCGACGGCGCAAACGCCCGGATAGCCGTTGCGAAGCTCGCGCACGCGGCCGGCTACGGCTTCGAGCAGCTCATCGGGCGTGGCGTATGCAGCCGTCACCAGAGGAGCGCCTTTGTGCACAATGTCGGCGCCCTGCACGACGGCGAACTTGACGGAAGTGCCGCCCATGTCGACACCGACGGCGAGGGCCGGGGTATCGGCAGCGAGGACGGAGGGAGCGGCGGAGCGGGGTGCGGAATCGGGATTCATCATGGGCTTGGAGGCAGAGGTTATCGGGAAGGCGGATGAATGGGTCGGATGAATGGGTCGGATGAATGGGTCGGATGAACGAGGCGGATGAACGAGGCGGGAAAGGTCGGCGGGAAACGGGCCGCGCTCTCAACGGGACTGGAACTTGCGGTTGAGCTCGCTGAGGGAGATGGGGACGAGCGTGGGTTTGCCCGAGGGCGTACAGTAGGGTATGTCACAGCGCAGCAGGTCGACCAGCAGGGGCATGGGCTGTTGCAGCCAGGTGCTGAGGTCTTCCTGAAGGGCGTAGTGATGCGCGAGCCGGGTTGCAAAGGGTTCAAAGGGGTTGCGGCTGCGGCGCAGTTTGCCTTCTCCCCGTGCGAACCAGGCGATAAGGTCTTCGATGAAGCCCTCGACGTCATCGAGGGCCAGCAGGGCGGGAGCGGCTTCAACGCGCAGCGTCCGTCGCCCGAAGAGGCTGACGCTGAATCCCGATTGCCGGAAGTGGGGCAGCAGGGCCTGCACGGTGCCCCAATCGCGGGCATCGGGCTCTATCATGATGGGCTGCAGCAGGCGCTGCGAGGCCAGCGGGCGGCGATGCGACTCGAGCAGGCGTTCAAAGATGATGCGCTCGCGGGCGGCCGTCGGGTTCATGAGCACCAGGCCCTCGGAGTTCTCGTAGATGATATAGCGCCCGTGCAGGCAGCCCAGATAGCGGAAGCGCGGCAACACGTCGCCGCCATCGTCCGCATGCGCCGCGGGCGGTGACACCGTCCCCCCGAGGCGCTCATCGGGCTCCGCCGAGAAACGACCGACCGTCGGCGGCGGGGGCTGGGGCGGCAGCACGGCGGCGGAACCCGCGGCTCCTGCCTGCGGGACGGCGCTGCCGCTGCCGGGAGGTGACGCGGGGAGCTTCAAATCCTGCTGGCGCGGTTGGGCCAGCGCTTGCAGCACGAGGCGGGGCGTCAGTGCGGGCTTGGCATCGGTGACGCCCGGCGGCGGCACCTCGGCACGTTCGGGCCCATGCCGCAGCGGTGCGGCCGCCGCTTGGGGCTGAGCTTCGGCGCCGGGTGCGATCGGCTGAGGAGGAGCACTCCCTTCCGGCACACTCTCATCCGGGGCTTTGGCATCGGGAGTCGCGGCATCGGGAGCCCTGTCATCGGGGGTCTTATTATTGGCCGTCTTTTCTCCGCTGAGGCTCTGCTCGCCGCGCGCGGCAGCGGCCAGGGTCGAGCCGATGGCTTCCAGCACGGCAAGGGTGATGTCCGAAGGGCGGCGAAAGCGCACCTCGCGCTTGGCCGGATGCACGTTGACGTCCACCAGACCGGGATCCACTTCCAGATAAAGAAACAGAGCGGGATGCAGCCCCGTGGGGAAGCCGCCGTAACCGTCGCGGATGGCTCGCGTGATGATTTTGTCTTCTATCGAGCGGCCGTTGAGGAAGATATACTGCATGCGGCGGTTGCGGCGCGCCTCGCTCAGCGGCATGAGGTAACCGCTGACACGCACCCCCGGCGCTTCCGCAGGGCGAATGGCCATGAGGCGTTCGGCTAACTCTCGACCGATGAAGCCGGCAATGCGCTGCCGCAAATCCGAGGTCGCCGGCAGGTCAAAACACAGAGAGCCGTCTTTGACCAACACGAAGCGGAGGCCGGGAAAGGCGAGGGCGTGCAAGCGCAGCTGGTGCTCGACATGCCCGGACTCGGTCTCTTCGCTCTTGAGGAATTTGCGCCGCACCGGCGTGTTGTAAAAGAGGTCGGCCATGCTGATCTCGGTGCCGGGAGCGCAGCCGACTCCGCTCACGCGAGGCGCCTCTCCCCCCTCGCAAATCAGTTCGGTGCCCTCCACATCCTCCGCTCGCCGGGTGCGGATGGTGAGGCGAGAGACGGAGGCTATGCTGGGCAGAGCCTCGCCGCGAAAGCCGAGCTGCCGGATGTCGAAGAGGTCCTCCGCGCGGCGCAACTTGCTGGTGGCATGGCGGCGCAGGCAAAGTTCGGCATCGAGGCGGCTCATGCCGCAGCCGTCATCCGTCACCTTGAGCAGGGCTATACCACCGCGGCGCACCTCGACGCGAATGCAGTGAGCACCGGCATCAATGCTGTTTTCGACGAGCTCCTTGAGCACCGAGGCCGGGCGCTCGACCACCTCGCCGGCCGCCACTTGGCTGGCAAGGACATCATCCATCAGGTGTATCTTCTGGTCGGGGTCATCCGGCATGGCTGCAACGCCTCCACTCTACCACGAGGCGTTTTTTTCGTCAACCTCACATCGCGGGACGGATGAGCCCCTTGTGCGAGTAATGACACAGAAAGCAAGGTCTTGGCTCGCCACGGGAGATTTTTTCGTGTATCATAGCGCGCGTGAAGAAATGCCAAATCTGCGGCAAACCCGCCACCATGTTTCTCACCCAGATTATCAACGGAGAGGTGACGGAGCTTGCCTTTTGCGAAGAGTGCGCCAAGGCAAGGGGGCTCTTTGATCCTCAGGCTCTGAGCTTTGCCGAGAAGTTTTTCCCGGAGAAGTTCCAAGAGCGCGTCGGCAATTTGCTCAAGGAGCTCAACATCGGCGCTTCCCCGTCTCGGCAACACGGCGATGCGGAAAGCAAGGGCAATCTGCTGACCGAATGCCCCGTCTGCCATTTCACCCTCGATGACTATCGCCGCAGCGAGCACCTCGGCTGCCCCGACTGCTACCGCGTCTTCGCCCGCGAAATCTTCAGCGACGCTGAGACTCAGGAAGCCGGCAGCGAAGAGCCTGCGCCGAACGGTGCATCCCCTGCCCTTACACGGAAACAGATAGAAGCGGAACTGAGCCGCGCCATTGAGCGCGAAGACTATGAGACGGCGGCTCGCCTCCGCGACCAACTCAAGAATCTCGACTGATGGCCGCCCTCCCTCCCCTCATTGCCAAGGCGCAAAAGACGACCGTGCCCTGGCTTTCCCGCATCGACAGCGAAGGTGATATTGTTCTCGGCTCGGTGCTGCGCGCCGTGCGCAACCTGCCCGGCTTTCCTTTCCCCGGCTGGAGCAGCGATGAGTCGCGCCGCCTCGTCGCGGAACAGCTCAGCAAGGAGCTCAGCGGCATACGCCGACTCGGGCTGAGCCGCTTCACCGATGTCTCCGAGTTGAGCTTTGATCAGCGGCGCATGCTGCTGGAGCGCAAGCTCATCACGCCCTGCATGGCAGCGCGGCAGCAGGGCTGCTCCATCGCCTTGAACCGCAAGGGCAATGTCTGCGTCATGCTCAACGAAGAGGAGCACCTCGTGGTGCACATGCTCTACGGCGGCGGACACTTTGATGAGCATCTGCGCCGCGCCCGAGAGCTGATGGCGGAAATCGACGGCCGCATCAGTTTCGCAACCCATGAGAAACTGGGCTTCCTGACGAGCAATCCGCACGAGGCCGGCGACGGTCTGCAACTCTACCTCATGCTCCACCTGCCCGCGCTGGCCCTGGCCGACATGACCGAGCAGGTCGGCCGCGCCTGCGACAAACTCAACCTGCAGTTCACTCCGCTCTTCGGCAGCGACGACGACGACGAGTCTCACGGCTTTCTGCTCTGCGCGGGGCCGACTCCGGTCGGGCAGAGCGACGAGCTCTTCCGCCGGGCCATCAGCACCGCAGCGGAGATTCGCCGCAAAGAAGAGATGCTGCGCATCAAGCTCATCGCCGAGCGCCCCCTTGAGCTCTGCGATCAGGTCGGCCGCAGCTACGGGCAGCTCCGCTACGCTCATCGCCTCAACTATGCCGAGTTCAGGAGGCTGCTGTCGGTTCTGATACTCGGCGCCGGCCTCGACATCGTTCGCAGCGACGAGGTGACGGATCCGCCCCTTCTCATGCGTCTGCTGGCCGAGGGCCTCATCGAGCTCGCGCCCGGTTCGCTTGCCCTCTCGAAAGTCACCAAAGAGTCGGAGCAGGACGCCGCGCGCGCCTATTCCCTTCTGCAAATGTTCCGGCACCTGCGTTTTCATTTTTGTTCACCCTATTTTTCATCCCCTTCCGACCATGAATAACTTTTCACCCCGAGCCATGCAAATACTCAGCTACGCGCGTCGCGAAGCCTCTCTGCACCATCACCAGTACATCGGCGTCGAGCACATTCTGCTCGGCATTCTCAAGCTGGGGCAAGGTGTCGCGTGCGCCGTTCTCGAGAAGCTCGGCGTCAACATCAGCCAGCTGGCCGAGCGCATCTCCGGCAGTCTCGTGCCCGGCGACTCGGCGGAAGCCCCCGACAAGCTGCTCTACACGCCGCGGGCGCGCAAGCTGCTGGTGAGTGCGGGCTCTGAAGCGGCCCGGCTCCGGCACAGCTACGTCGGCAGCGAGCACCTGCTGCTCGCCATGCTCTGCGACACGGACGGCATCGCGCTGCACGCTCTCAACGACTCGGGCGTCACCTACAAGGACGCCGCGCGCGCCGTCTCCGAAGAGCTCTCCGCCTCCTACGACCCCGAAGCCTCCGACGACGACAAGGGCCCCGAGCGCCCCTACGACGATGAGAACCGCGGCGGCGACGAACGCCCCGAGGACGAGGAGGAAGACGCCAACGCCTTTCTCCACGAGCGCGGCGGGCGAGGCGGCGGATCGCGCAGCCGCACGCCTGCCCTCCAAGCCTTTGGCCGAGACCTGACGCAGCGCGCCGCCGCAGGCGAGCTTGACCCGGTCATCGGCCGGCAGGCTGAGATGGAGCGCGTCATCCAGATTCTCTGCCGCCGCACCAAAAACAACCCCGTTTTGCTGGGTGAGGCAGGCGTCGGCAAGACGGCCATCGTCGAGGGGCTCGCTCAGCAGATTGTCGCCGGAGAAGTCCCGGAGTTTCTGCTGGGCAAGAGGCTTATCTCGCTGGATCTGGCTCTCATGGTGGCTGGCACGAAGTACAGAGGGCAGTTCGAGGAGCGCCTCAAGGCGGTGATGGACGAGATTCGGCGCGAGAAAAACGTCATTCTCTTCATCGACGAGATGCACACTCTCATCGGCGCGGGTTCGGCCGAGGGCACGATGGACGCCTCCAACATCATCAAACCCGCGCTCTCGCGCGGCGAGCTTCAGGCCATCGGCGCAACCACGCTCAACGAATACCGCAAGCACATTGAGAAAGACGCCGCCTTCGAGCGCCGCTTCCAGCAGGTGCAGGTCGGCGAGCCGTCGGTTGAGGACACCATCCTCATTCTCAAAGGCGTCGCTCCCCGCTACGAGGAGCATCACCACGTGCACTATACGCCCAAAGCTCTCGAAGTGGCCGCCGGCCTCTCCAAGCGCTACCTGACGGGACGCTTCCTGCCGGACAAGGCTATCGACCTCATGGACGAGGCCGGCTCGCGCCTCTGCGTCGCTCGCATGACGCGCCCGGCGGACATCAAGGCCACCGAGCAGGAGCTGCGCGACCTCGAAGAGAAGAAGAGCGCCGCCGTCGCGGACCAGCTCTTTGAAGAGGCCGCCCGCTACCGCGATCGCATCAAGGAGCTCGGCGAGCAACTCCGGCAGCGGGTCGAAAGCTGGCGCCATCACATGAACGACTCCTACATCGACGTGAGCGAAGAGGATATCATGACGGTGATCTCGAAGTGGACCGGCATTCCGCTTTCGCGCATGGAAGAGAAAGAGGCTGAAAAGCTCCTGCGCATGGAAGACGAGCTCAAGAGCAAGGTCATCGGGCAAGACGTCGCCTGCTCGGCCATCTCGCGGGCCCTGCGCCGCAGCCGCGCCGACATCAAAGACCCGCGCCGCCCCATCGGCTCCTTCCTGTTCATGGGGCCGACGGGCGTCGGCAAGACTTATCTGGCGCGCAATCTGGCCGAAATCATGTTCGGCACGGCCGACGCGCTCATCCAAGTCGACATGAGCGAGTACATGGAGAAGTTCAGCACGAGCCGCCTCATCGGCTCGCCTCCCGGCTACGTCGGTCACGACGAGGGCGGCCAGCTCACCGAACAAGTGCGCCGACGACCCTATGCCGTCATCCTCTTTGACGAGGTGGAGAAGGCGCATCCCGATGTGATGAACCTGCTGCTGCAGGTGCTCGAAGAAGGCTGCATGACCGACTCTCTCGGCCGCAAGGTCAGCTTCAGCAACACGATCATCATCCTCACCTCCAACGTCGGCGCCAGTCTGGCCTCCCGCCAAGGCACGATGGGCTTCGGCGCCATGAGCTCCGAGAGTGCCGACTACGAGACCATGAAGGAGCGCATCACGGAGGCCGCCCGCCAGCACTTCCGCCCCGAGTTCATCAACCGCTTCGATGAGCTGATTGTCTTCCGCATGCTCGAACGCGCCGATCTGGAAAAAATCGTCCGCCTCGAGGCACGCAAGCTCATCGACCGCCTCGCCCACAAGCAGATCGACCTCAAGCTCTCGCCCGAGGTTGTCAGCATGCTCGTGGACAAGGGCTACGACCCGCAGTACGGCGCCCGCCCGATGCGCCGGGCCATCGAGCGCCTGCTCGAGGATCCGATTGCCGAGGCCATCCTGCGCGGCGATCTGAGCGCCGGGCACCATTCGCGCGCCATTCGCCCCGAAGGCTCCGATGAGATTGCCTTCTGCGACGACACCCCGGCTGAGTCGGCCCCGCCCGCAGCCCCTGCCCCCGCCGAGCCATCCGCCTCCGCTGCTCCCTCTCTTCCCGCAGAACCGAGTCCCGCGACACCCGCTCCTTCGGCACCCGCTGAAGAGACGCCGGACGCAGGTGCACCTGCCGAAGCGACGGCAGCGACGGCAGCGGCAGCGGATGACAGCGCCCAAGAGTCCCCCGACGACGGAGAGGTTCTGCGCCTCAGCGCCACCCCGGAAGGCAGCGCCAAGCCGAAACGCCGTCGCAGGAATGCAGCTTCCGGCGACACGGCGGCGCCGAAGTCTCCGCGACGCAAGCGCAAGAGCGGCGACGAGCCTCAAGAGGGTTCGGACGGCGCATCGCCGGATGCCGCGAAAGACTGATCGTCTTTTCTGCTCACAGCCGCGTCGGCGTACGCGGCCGCATCCCATCGAAGCGCGGCGCTCAGCCTCCCCCACGGGGGGGAACTGAGCGCCGCGTCAGCGTTCAAGCCGCAGGCTTCCCCCGGCTCCACGGTCTCTTCAGGCGGGAGTAAGCATTCACGGTCGGCGGGCCGGCCTCAGCAGCCCGAGCGAAACGCCGCATGCGGCAAAGCGCAAAAAACCCTGCGGATCGGCGATCCGCAGGGGCGCAAAAGGGCGGAAACTCGCGGTGAGAAGCGCTCGCGTCTCAGCGCATATCGAGCACCGGCACCAGCAGAGGCTCGTTCGGGCCCGTGTAGCGGGAAAGCGGACGGAAGAGCGTGTTATCCTCAAGCTGCTCGAGAATCTGAGCCACCCAGCCGGCGGAGCGGGCAATGGCAAACACCGTCGTGAACATGCGCGTCGGAATACCGAGGCTGTAGTACACCGTCGCCGAATAAAAATCCACGTTGGCGTTCAGATTCTTGCGGGCGCGCATAATCTTGGCGATCATATCGCTCATGCGGATCCACTTCGGCTCGCCGATCGTCTGCGTCAGGCGGATGGCGATGCGGCGCAGCTGCGGAGCGCGGGGGTCGAGCGTCTTGTAAACGCGGTGCCCCATGCCGAAAATCTTTTCCTTGTTGGCAAGCTTCTGGTTAATGTAGGCCTCGACGTTGTCCTCATCGCCGATCTCCTTGAGCATCTCGATAACCGCCTCATTGGCGCCGCCGTGCAGCGGCCCTTTGAGCGTGCCGACCGCCGACGTAATGGCCGAATACATGTCCGAGAGCGTCGAGGCCGTCACGCGAGCCGAGAAGGTCGACGCATTCATGCCGTGATCAGCATGCAGAATGTAGCCCACATCGAGGATATGCGCCTCATTCGGATCGGGCTCCTTGCCCTTGAGCAACCAGAGGAAGTGAGCCGCCTCGTCGAGATCGGTGCGAATCGGCGGCAAATCCAGCCCCTCGCAAATGCGGTAGTAGTAGGCCGCCATCACCGGAATCTTCGCGATGAGAGACAGGCCGATCTCCTTCATCTGGCTCGGATCCTTCGTGCGGTCGTCGTACATGCCCAGCATCGACACGGCCGTGCGCAGTGCGCTCATCGGGCGAGCCTTCTTGGTCGCCGTCTTGAAGAAATCGAGAATGGGCTGAGGCAGCTCGCGATCATTGCGGAGGCGTTGCTGGAGTCCGTTGAGCTCCTCCCGGTTGGGCAGGCGTTTATTGAGGAGCAGGTAAATAATCTCCGGGAAGGTACAGAGATCGACCAAATCCTCAATTTCATAGCCGCAGTAAAGAAGGCGTCCCTCTTCGCCGCGAACGTCGCTCAGGCCCGTCTCATTGGCAATCACGCCCTTGAGCCCCTTGGCCAGAATCGCCGGTGCTTGTTGCTGCTTATCAGTCATTCTTGAAACAATGGGATGGTTGTGGGCCGGAGGCGCTCCGACCCGGTATTCAGGTGGGTTGGCGGCAGATCAGCGCGGAGGCCGAGCTCAGCTCAGCTCAGCGCATACCAAGCGTCATGAAGCTCGCTGAAAGCCTTGACTTCGACATCGGAGCGGCCTTCCAGCCAAGTCTTGACAGCTTGGCGCTGCTCTTCGCTGGTCTTCGTCGGGTCCGCAGCCGTCACAATGATGAGGCAACCCTCATCCGTCAGGCTGCCCTCGCAATCCAGACCGTTGGCCTCGATGCACTCACTGACGAGCGACTGCAGAAACTGTCCGCACTCCGGGGAATTCACATCACCCTTGTACTCGAAGGTAAACTCAAAGCAGAGCTCGCGGAACTCGCCGAGACGGTATTTTTTTCTGAGTCTCTTTTTCATGACGGGCAAGTATATACCGAATTCCCCCCTCTTTGTCAAGCACAGAATTCTGCTGCGGACTTGCCTCCGAGCCGGAGGAGTGGTACACTCGCGGCATGAGCGACGATACCCCGAGCAGCCCGCAAAACCTGCCCTTTTTCAGCGAAGCCGTCGCGGCGGGCTTCCCCAGCCCGGCGGAGGGGGAGCTTCAACATAAGCTCGACCTCAACGAGCTCTGCATCACCAATCCCGTGGCGACTTACTTTGTGCGGGCGCGCGGGGAGAGCATGCGCGATGCCGGCATCCTCGACGGCGATATTCTGGTCGTCGATCGCAGTCTCGAAGCGCGCAGCGGCTCGGTCATCATCGCGTCGCTCAACGGTGAGTTCACCGTCAAAATCCTCGAGAAGAGCGGGAAACGCGTTCGTCTGCTGCCGGCCAACCCCGACTTCCGACCGATCGACATCACGCCCGAGTCCGGCGCGGAATATTTCGGCGTCGTCACCTGCGTCATTCATCGCCTCAGGCATTGAGGGCCCCTGCCCTGAGCCGACCTGACGGCGGGCTGCCGTCCGCGCCGTTGCTTCCGGCGGGTCGTTTCGCCGTTGCGGTGCGTGCAGCGGCGGCGCCGTACACGAAGCCGCATGGGCCGCGGATAAGCTTCCCGCGCCGCGTGTTGCGACACGGCGGCGGCTCAGCGCAGCAGCAGGCGCCTGAGGCGGGCGCGCACCGGCTCATCCCAGAGGCGCGAGCAGAGCAGCGCCAGCAGCAAACTGCCGGCCACCGCGAGCAGCGCCCCCGGCCACGCCTCTCCCCAAGTCGTCACCCGCTTCGCCAACAGCCAGTCGTAAAAAAGATACATGAGGGGGTAGTGCACCGCGTAGAGGGGGTAGGACAGCCGCCCCAATCCCCGACACAGAGCGCCCATCATGGCCCCGGACGGCTGCCCCGAGGCCCCCATCATCAGCACGAGCGGGAAAGCCAGCGCGATGCAGGCAAACTCATACACGCCGTTGAGCAGCACCCCGCCGCAGGCGGGCAGGCTCGGAACGCAGAACAGCAGCAACAAGGCCAAGCTCCCCGCTTCGAACGCGCCGCGCACCCGGCGGCGGGGGCGATAGCCGCGAGCCAGCAACAAGCCGACGCAGTAGGGGAAAAACAGGCGAAGCAGTGCGCCCGGCACGTTGGTACCGGCAAAGGTCCAGCCCACGCTGATCATGCCGTAGCCCGATGCGTCGCTCACCGCATAGGCGCAGAGCCCGGCGCCGACGGCCAGAGTCAGCACAAGCAGCAAGCGCGTCGGCAGGCGGTGCAGCAGCAAGGCGTAGACAAGACTGGCCACGTACTCATAAAACAACGACCAAGCCGGCCCGTTGAGGGGGAAAATCTCACCGTTGCCGCGCACGTCGAAGCCCGCCCCCGGCCACGCCGGAATGAACAGGCAGGAGCAGAGAAAGGCCATCGCCACCGCCGATGCCGCGACCGCGCCTCCGCCCCCGGGCCAGCCGGCATTCTGCACGCAGAAACTCAGCACCCCGATGAGCGAAGCGATGAGCATCATCGGGTGCAGGCGGATGAGGCGGCGCAGCAGAAAAGACCCGCCGCTCATCGTGCGGCCCAGCCGATCATCGTAGGCGTAGCCCATGACGAAGCCCGACAGCATGAAAAAGAAATCGACCGCCAAGTAGCCGTGATTGAGCCAGGGGATGACCGCGCCGTTGTTCGCCACGGGAAAGAGGCCCTCAAACACGTGATAGACCACGACCAGCAGGGCCGCCACGCCGCGCAGCCCGTCGAGCAGTTCATAGTGCGGTTTGGAATCGGTCGGCGGCAGCGGAGGGGACGTCGGCATAGGGCTGAAGATGGGCTCGAGGAAACGCGAAACGGACAGTTGCGGAGCCCCATTCTAGCGGGTGACGGGAGCTCTGTCAAGCGGGAACGCGTGCCCGATCAACGGCCGGCAGGTGCAGCGGCATGCACCTGCGTGACCAAGCGCACGCCGACGGCAATGAGAAGCACGGCCACGAGCTTCGGCGTCGTGATGACGTCGATGCCCCAGAGCACGCCCGCCGTGGCGGCAACAACGGGCTGCACGTAGTTGTAGGTGGCGACGACCGAGGGCGATAGGCGGCGCTGCGCCATGATGAGCAGGATATAGCAGACGAAGGTGCCGATGAGGACGACGTAGAGCATGCCGCCCCACTCGCGCGGGCTCAAACTTCCCCAGGGCAGCTGCACCCATGCCGGAGCCATGAAGGGCACGGAAAGGACGGCGGAGATGGTGAAGAGCCACTTCATCAGCGTCAGCGTCCGATAGCGGCGAATCACCCGGCCGAAGAAAATAAAATAACAGCAAGCAAAGAATTGGGAGGCGAGGCAAAGGGCATCACCGAGCACGCTGCCGACCTGCCCCGACTGCGCCGAGCCGAGGATGAGGATGAGGGCGCCGCACGCCCCCATGGAGAGCCCGCAGAGGCGGGAGAGGGTGAGGCGCTCGTGCAGGATGAGGGCGGCGAGCGCCATTGTCATCACGGGGGTGGAGGTTGTGATCACGCAGGCATTGGTCGGCGACGTGTACTGAACACCGATGACGAAGAGGTACTGGTTGAAGGCCATGCCGCAGAGCGACATGCCGATGAGCGCGGGCCAGTCGCGGCGAGCAATCTTCTGAGAGGGCGCAAAGAGCGCCAGAAGCTGAAACAAAAGGGCCGACCCGACGATGCGAAACGAGGCCAGCAGGCTGCCGTCGACAACTCCGCCCTGCATGACGAGTTTGGAGACGGGGCTCATCAGCCCGAAGAACAGAACGGCGAGCAAGGCCGCGCCGTGTCCTTTCAGTCCGCGCTTGAACATCGGGGCGGTATTCTACACGCCTCGCGCTCAAAAGCAAGTCCTTTTCAGTCCTGCGCCTCGGCTTTCGTGCTCTCTGCGGCAGCCGGTTCGCCGGAGTCGGCGCCTTCGAGCCGAGACAGGCGCGCTTTCCACGCTTCAATCTCCGCGCTGAAATCAGAGGCCTGCGGAGAAGATTCGAGCAGGCCGATGAGCAAGCGTATGGCTGCCGGCAGCTCCTGCCCCGCCGCCAAGCGAATGTAGTTCACCCCGCGATCGAAGTCTACGTCCACGCCTTCTCCGTTTATCAGCATCAGTCCGTAAACCATCTGCGCGCGAGAATCCCCCTTCTCTGCCGCCAGGCGGTACCAGCGGGCGGCTTCGCTCAGGTCGCGGCGCACTCCGGCGTAGCCGTTTGCGTAAATGAAGCCCAGATTGCGTGCGGCATCTTTCAGGCCGTTGCCTGCCGTGTCATCGGCAGCCTGGGTCAGCAGTTCCAGCCCTCTTGGCGCGTCTTCGGCTTTGCCGCCGTGGATGAGGGCAAGCCCGAGTCGATACCGAGCCTCGGCGCATCCGGCATCCGCTGCCTTGGCGAGCCATGCGAGTCCCTCGGCCGCAGTCTCTTCACTCCGCAGCAGAAGCTGTCCGAGTTGAATCTGGGCATCGACAAAGCCGCTCTCGGCGGCCTTGGTGAGCCATTGGCGGCCCTCGGCAAGCGTCGCTTCGCTCTGCATGAGGAAGTCGCCGAGGCGAAACTGAGCGTCGGCAACACCGGCTTCGGCGGCGCGTCGCCAGTGAGCGAGAGCCCCCTGCACGTCGCGCGCGACGCCTTCGCCGCGGTAGAGGATGTCGCCGATGGATGTTTCGGCCTCAATAAAGCCTTGGTCGACTGCGCGAGAAAACCACGCGAGGGCCTCCCCGGCGTCTTTTTCAATGCCCTTGCCGCCGTACATGTACAGGCCGCCGAGATCGAGCTGGGCGCGCAGGTACCCGGCCTCGGCCGACTTTCGCATCCACTCCAGCGCCCCGGCTACATCCGCCGTTTCGCGCGAGACGGCGGGCATGAGCAGGGCGCGGGCATGCTCGTACATCGCTTCGGGGGTCTCGGAAGCCTGCCCGTCTTGGTCATGGCAGGCGGTGAGGATGAGCAGGGGCATCAGCAGAGGCGGCATCAGACGGGTGGCTTTCATCGTCAGCGATTCTAATGCAGGGCAAACGGCGCGTCAAGAGCAGAAACTAACAGGTCGCTCCCTCCGCCCGTCACGGGTGAGATGGGAGCGACCTGAAGAAGATGCTGCGAAAACAAGCTCAAGCCGCAGCGGGCTCCGCGGCAGGCTGCGTAGCAGCAGGCTCTGCGGGCTGTTGCTCAGCGGCAGGCTGCGCGGCAGCAGGCTCTGCGGGCTGTTGCTCGGCGGCAGGCTGTTCGGCGGGATCTGCGGGCTGCTGTTCAGAGGCAGGCTGTTGCTCAGCGGCAGGCTGTTCGGCGGGTTGAGCGGACTTGTGGTACTTGGCCTCTTCTTCCGCCTTCTTTTCCTCTTCGGCCTTGTCGCGCTGGATGACGTAGGCGGTGACGGCGATCTGAGCCACGCGCACGCAGTCGTCGGCATCAATGGGCGGGACGCTCCCGGGGTTCTTCAGCAGCTCGATGACGGCTGCGTAATCCTTGATGCGGTTCTCCGAGCAGATGAGGCCGTAGGGGAACTGATCGCGCTTGGCATACGCATCGGCGTAGCTTTCGGCGATGGACAAGGCTGTTTCGCCCTTGAAATTCTTGAGCGAGGTGTCGGCCCCGAGCGCCAGCAGCATGCGCACGGCACCTCTCTGGCCGCGCAGCGCGGCGAGCATGAGGGGCGTGTATCCATTGCCCTCGGCGGCGTTGATGTCGACCCCGCGCTCCAGAAGGCGGGCGCAGTTGAAGGGAAGCCCGCTCCATGCCGCCCAGTGGAGGGCGTTGAAACCGTCTTCATCGGTGGCGTGCACGTCGATGCCGGCCTGGGCAAGCAGGCGGTTGGTGTAGAAGTAGCGCGCGAGATCGGGTCTGCAGTAGAGGTCCTCGTTATCAAAGAAGGCGTTGTAGTCTTCGCCGTCCTGCTTTTTGATGTAGTCGTGGAAGTTTTTGAGGTTGGTTTTGCCCTTCTCGTCCTTCTCGTCGCTGACGTAGGCGTAGCAGAGGGTCTGCGGGTTGTTGAAGTTGCTGTAGCAGAGCCACATCAGCGGGGTGCGTCCGGTGTTGTCGGTGCAGTTGATGAAGTCAACGCCGTCGCGGAGCGCGGCCTCGAGTCGCTTGTCGAGCTCTTTGATGAAGGTTTCATTCTGCAGGGAGGAGAAAGCCTGCGGGGCTCCTTTTTTGAAGTCTGCTTCGGCCTTGTGGGCGATGGAGATGAGGTCCTGGGCGTCGTAGACGATTTCAAAGGGCTTCATGGCGAACTTGCTGAAGAGGCCCAGTACGACGGCCACGAGCATGAGCACGAGCATGTCGTTGATGATGGGCTTCCACTGCACCTCGGGCTTTTTGCGCGGGGCGGCGGCTTCAGCTTGTTGAACTTCGTCGAGCAGTTGCTTCTGCTCTGCTTCGGTGTTGCGGTTATGAGAGTCAGACATGGGGGTGTGGCGGAATCAGGCGTTCTGGGCGGTGCCGTTTTCGGGCATTTCGGTGTCGTTTTCGGCCTTGTTGTTGCTCTCGGACTTGGCTTGTTCTTCGGGGTGGTCGGAGACGAAGCTGTCTTTGGTCAGAATGATGGCGACGGGCGAGATGACGGCCATGATGAGGTAGATGGTCCACATGAACTCAGGGGAGTCCCAGAAGCTGATGTGGCCGGTATCCATCTTGGCGGCGATGCCGTCGTAACACAGGTAGGAGACGAGCAGACCGCCGACGACGCCGTTGATGGGTTTGGCGATGAACATCGGCAGGGCCGAGAGGGACATGTAGGAGGCAACTTTGTCTTTCGGGGCGACGCGGGCGACGTACTCCGAGAAGCGCGGGCTGAAGAGCAGCTCGCCGAAGGCAAAGACGAAGATTTGCAGCACGATGGCCAAGAAGTAGGCTTGACCCAAGGTCTCAACGCCGGGCAGGACGAAGTACCACTCGGCCGGTATGGCCATGAAGACCATGGCGAAGGCGGAGATGGACATGCCCGAGATCATGAGTTTGACGGTGGAGAATTTCTTGAGGATGGGGATGATGGCGATGAGGCCGATGACGATGATGGCCGGGTTGAAGGAGTTGATGATGCCCAGCTTGAAGTCCTCGCCGACGGTGCGGGTGTAGTACTGCGGCATGACGAGGAATTGGAGGGTGAAGACGAGGCGCACGCCCAAGGTCAGCACGAGGAAGACGATGAGCTTGCGGAAGGCTTTTTCTTTGGCGACTTCACCGATGAGCTGCAGGGGGCGGCGGGCGGCCGTCTTGCTCTGCGAGACGCGCTCTTCGGGCACGGCGTAGTAGTCTTCGTTGACGAAGCGCGTGAAGATGAAGGCGATGGCGCTGCAGGCGGTGCCGAGGTTGACGATCCACACCAAGCCGTCGACCGGCCCCTTGGCTTCACGCAGGGGGTCGACGAAGGCAAAGCCGGCCAGCAGAGCGCCGACGTTCATGAACAGGTAGTAGAAGTTGAAGCCCGTGGGTCTCGATCGCAGGGTGGTGAAGCGGCGAATGGAGGTGGAGATGCAGGGGCTCATGAAGGCCGTGCCGAAGGCCATGACGCAGATGCCCGCGATGACGAGGAAGCGGGCGTTTTCGGGCATGAGCTCGAGCTGCTTCGTGCCGAAGTCAAAGCCGCAGCCCAGCAGGATGCGCCCGAAGATGAGCAGGGCGAAGCCGATGAGGTAGGTGCGCTTCAGGCCGATGATGTCGCAGATGGTGCCGACGGCAAAGACGAAGAGCGAGAGGAACAGGGTGTAGAGCCCGACCCAGAGCGCGGCTTCGGCATCGTTGAAGCTGCAGCACTTGCTCAGGAAGAGCACGAAGATGTGGATGAGGGTGAAGTAGGCGAGTCCGTCGAAGAACTGGATGAAGTTGGTCAGCCAGAAGTCTTTGCCGCAGTCGCGCAGGACTCCGAATTCGGAGAAATACTGAATGATGGGGTTTTGTTTTTTGGACGACATTGTTTGGTAGCGGGATCCGAGAGGGAGGAAGGAGAGGGTTGATGAGGGATTTATTCGAGGACGGCGCCCTTGCCGGCGTTGGTGGCAAGTTTGCGGTAGCGTTTCAGCCAGCGGCCTTCGACCGGTTGGAAGGTAGGAACCCATGCGGCACGGCGCTCGGCGATTTCTTCATCGCTGAGGTCGACGCTGATGCTGCGGGCGGGGATGTCGATGCTGATGATGTCTCCGTCGCGCAGCAGGCCGATCAGCCCGCCTTCCGCGGCTTCGGGGGAGACGTGGCCGATGCAGGCGCCGTGGGTGGCGCCGGAGAAGCGGCCGTCGGTGATGAGGGCGACGCTGTTGCCGAGGCCCTTGCCCATGATGTAGCTGGTGGGCGCGAGCATTTCCTGCATGCCGGGGCCGCCTTTCGGGCCTTCGTTGCGGATGACGACGACGTCGCCGGGTTTGACTTTGTCGGCGAGGATGCCGGCGCAGGCGTCTTCCTGACATTCGAAGATGACGGCCGGCCCGCGGTGCACCATCATCTCAGGCAGCACGCCGGCTTTTTTGACGATGGCGCCCTGCTCGGCCAGGTTGCCGAAGAGGACGGCGAGGCCGCCGTCGGCCGAGTAGGCTTTTTCCACCGGCCGGATGACGTCGGTGTCGAGGCTGTGCAAGCCCTCGATTTGCTCGCCGAGGGTCTTGCCGCTGACGGTGGGGCACTGGGTGTGCAGGGCGCCGGGGATACGGTTGATTTCGGCGAGAATGGTCATGATGCCGCCGGCGCGCAGGACGTCCTGCATATGGTACTTGGAGCTCGGGGCGACTTTGCAGATGTTGGGGGTGCGCTTAGAGATGGCGTCGATGCGGCGCAGATCGTAGTTGAGGCCGGCTTCGTTGGCGAAGGCGAGGGTGTGCAGCACGGTGTTGGAGGAGCCGCCCATGGCCATGTCGCAGGTGAAGGCGTTGTCGATGCTCTCCTGCGTGACGATGTCGCGCGGCAGCGGGCCGCCTTGCTTGGCCATTTCAACGGCGCGGCGGGCGGCGGCGCGCCAGAGGTCTTTGCGCTCTTCAGAGGTGGCCAGCAGGGTGCCGTTGCCGGGCAGGGCGAGGCCGATGACTTCGCAGAGGCAGTTCATGGAGTTGGCGGTGAACATGCCGGAGCAGGAGCCCGCTCCCGGGCAGGCGCGGCACTCGATGTCATGCAGATCGTTTTCGTTGATTTTGCCTGCGGTGCAGGCGGCGACGGCTTCAAACACACTGTTGAGGTCGAGCGCTTCACCGTTTCGCCCGCGGCCCGCAGCCATGGGCCCGCCGGAGCAGAAGATGGTGGGGATGTTGCAGCGCAGCGCACCCATGACCATGCCGGGGACGATTTTGTCGCAGTTCGGGATGCAGATGCAGGCGTCGAAGGCGTGTGCCGTGAGCATGGTTTCGACGCTGTCGGCGATGAGCTCGCGGCTGGCCAGGGAGTATTTCATGCCCTTGTGGGCCATGGCGATGCCGTCACACACGCCGATGAGGTTGAATTCGATGGGGGTACCGCCGGCTTTGCGTACTTCAGCTTTAATGAGCTCGGCCACTTTGTTGAGGTGAACGTGGCCGGGGATAACTTCGTTGAAGGAGTTGCAGATGGCAATGAAGGGCTTTTTGATGTCTTCATCCGTCATGCCAGTGGCGCGCATGAGGCTGCGATGCGGCGCGCGCTCGATACCGGCTTTGGTACGATCTGATAACATAGCGGGGATCACTGTAGCATATGGGTTACGATATGGCGAGCATAAAATGCGTCTGTATCTCAGCTTCGTTAATCTTTGCAGTTTTCAATCAGCTTGCGGTGGGCGTCTCGGCAGGGCTTGTTGTTTCGGCAAGTGGGTTGCTGCGCGACATGATTGCATTTTGAGCTCGCCTTGACGCGACGTCGGGTCTATAATGCTGCTGACATTTTTTGACCGGCTTATGAAAACGATCAGCTTTATTCTTTCTTCTTTGGCTGCCGTTCTGCTGGGTACGTCGTGCCAGCAGCAGCAACGGGCTTACCCTCTGTATTGGTTCGAACAGGCTGACGGTTCCGGGGCCGGCGCAACGTTCACGATTGTTTACAAGGATCGCTATTACGTGAGGCAGCCGATTTTCAATCTCGAGCATTTCGAGAAGTTTGAGTCTTTCCTCGAGACCGACGGTTCATACACGGTGACGCTCTACCTCAAGCCCGAGTACCGCAACCGCCTCTACCTCACGACGCTGAATAATCAGGGCAAGTACCTGCTGCCCGTTGTCAACGGTATGGCGTTTACGCCCATTCTCATTGACAGTCCGGTCAATACGGGCAAGCTGACGATCTGGGGCGGCCTCAACGGCTACGATCTCAAGATGATTTCGCGCAAGGTCGAGCCGGTGCGCCCGGAGATTGAGGAGAAGCGCTACAAGGACAAGGACCCGCGTCCGCGCCCGAAGATGCCGGTGGATACCAATATCATGCGCGATCCCTCCGGCCGTGCCATTCCGCAAATTTACTGATGCCCATGAAGCTTTCGCCTATTGCGCTGTGGCCGGCTGCGTGGCTGTGTCTCAGTCTGTTCGCCCGGGCCGAGACGGATCTCGTGTACCGCCCGCCGACGGAAAACGACGCTCTGCTTCGCGGCGATAACGAGGGCTTCTTCATGTACTGCGACCGCACCTTCGAGGATGTGCATACGCAGCCTTGGGAGGCCGGGACCTACGGGCTCGTCCGCAACCCTTTTCGCGACTACAACAAGGAGGTGCGCTACTCGCGTTTTCACGAGGGTATTGATATCAAGCCTCTTCGCCGCACGGCAAACGGTACGCCGCTCGACGAGGTGCGCCCCGTGGCTCCGGGCCGCGTGGTGCATGTCTGCAGCCGCACGGGGCTGAGCAACTACGGCCGCTATGTGGTGGTGGCGCACGAGGTTCCCGAGGGGACGATTTATTCGCTTTACGCGCATCTGGCGCGCACGGATGTCGAGGTCGGTCAGGTGGTGGGAACGGGCAATACGCTCGGGATTCTGGGCTACAGCGGGGCGGGTATCAATCGGGTGCGAGCTCACTGCCATCTCGAGCTCTGCCTGCTGATGCATTCGCAGTACGACCGCTTTGCGCCGAAGTCCAATAAGCACGGTATTTACAACGGTTTGAATCTCATCGGCTTCAATGCCGCGGACGCGCTTCTGGCCTGCAAGGACGGCAAGCCTTTTTCGATTAGCGAGTATTTCAGCACGCTGCGGGAGCATTACCGCGTGCGTGTTCCCTGCAGCGGGCCCATCGATCTTCTGGTGCGTTACCCGTTCCTGTACAAGGGTTCGTGGGATCCCTGCCCGCCTTCCGTCGACATAGCCTTCACGGCCGAGGGTGTGCCGATTGCGGCATGGCCGTCCGATGAGCGTTTGTCGACGCCGAAGGTGATTTCGTGCGAGCCTATGCCGACGTATCAGCAGAATTGCACCTGCAACCGCGTCAAAAACAGCAGTCGCGATGCGACGCTGACGGTGAGCGGGCTGCGCTACGTCAACAACATGGTGCGCCTTCCCGCCGAGGCGGATTCGGCGTCTCCGTCGCCGGATGGACACGATGCCGAGCCTACTGATGAGGCTGATACGGAGCCGAACGAGGAATGAGTTATGAGAGTATCTGCCGGTCTGCTGTTTCTGTCCCTGTTTTCTCTCCTGCCTGCCCGAGCCGGGGTGGAGGAGGCGAGGCGCGCTCTGCTCGATAAGCGGCCGGCTGATGCGCTCGAGGCGCTGGAAGCCGAGGGAGTTTCGCCGGAGCTCGATTACTGGCGCGGGCGCTGTCTGACGGCGCTGGGGCGCTATGATGAGGCAGGCAGGCAGTTGCAGCGCGTGCCGAAGGAGCACGCGCTCTTCCCTTACGCGGCGCGGACTCTGATTTTCTGCTGGCACGCCTGCCCCGATGCGGACTTGCGCCGAGCGGTGGAAGGGCTGGAGGCGGATGCGCCCGACGAGGTATCTCGCCTAGCTTCGGCCGCGCTGGCGGAGTATGATCTCTACCGGGCTTCGGGCGATCCGGCGGTGACGGAAAAGCGGCTGGAGCGGGCTTGGCCGGAGGGCGCGGAGTCTTCCGCCGAGCGGCGGCTGCTCGAGCTGTATCGACTCGCCTCCGGCGGGCGCTTCGATGAGGCTCTGGCGCTGTGTCGGCGTTTGGAGGCCGAGGGTGAGCAGGATTTGCAGCTCAAGCATCGGGCGCGCTTGGCGATGGCGGAAATCTATTACCGCATGGCGGAGAACGGCGATGAGGACCAACGTGCGATGTCTGCCGACAAGGCGGAGGAAACGCTGTTGCAGTTTATTTCGTCCAATCCCGATTCTCCCCTCCTCGAGGATGCCTTCCGGCGTTTGCATGAACGCGGAGCTTTTGAGGCGAGCAGTTACGCGCGCGACAAGCTGGTCGAATGGGCTCAGGATGTGAAAAACGAGCATCGCTGCTGTCTGGCGCTGTTCGAGTGTCAAGTGCTCAGTGACAGGATGTCGGATGGGCCGATCTCTCGCGAGATTGTCAATGCTGCGCTGAGCTCGTTTCCGAACGAGCCGGTGACGAAGGCGATTCTGCGCGAGCAGGTGCGCCGCATGCTCGCCGGGGGTCTGACGAGTCAGGTCGAACCCTACGTGAAGGCTTTGGATGAAGATGACCCCTACCGCCTCTTCTTTACGGCCAGTACGCTCAAGGATTCTCCCCGGGAGGCGCATGAGCTTTACTGCCGCGCGGCAAGGTCGGCACCGAGCGAGCTTCGGGCGAGCGCCCTCGTCAATGCGCTGATCTGTGCGCTGAGGCTCGGCGATGAGGCGGAGGCGGCGCGGCTGATGGATGCGGCAAAGGAGTCACCGAGGCTTGCCGCGCAGTTGCTGACGGCCGAGGCTCTGTATTTTGCGCCGTCTCGACCGGCAGAGGCGGCTCGCCTGCTGGAGAGCTTGCTTCAACTGCCTCTGAGCGACTCTCAGAAGGCGGATGCAACGATGGATCTTGTCGAGCTTCTGCTGACGACGACGCAGGAGACGGAGAGAGCACAAGCGCTTCTCGGCGGCCTTGAGGGTGCTGATCTGACGGCTTGGAGCCCCGAGCAGATGCTGCGTTGCACGCTGCTGCACGAACTTTCGCTCATGGCGCAGCTCCCGGATGATGTGCAGGAGGTCAATCGCCGCAGCCTGCGGAAGACTGAGGAACTCATGCGCCGCCCCGGAGCACGGCGCGTGCTGACGGATTTGAGGCTGCACCATGCGGCGCTGCTCGATGAGGCCGGCTATCACGCCGAAGCGGCCAAGGAGTTCAAGAGGTGGCTGGCGGTCGAGAAGTCGCTGCCCGTCAAGGCGCGCTACTACCTCTCCGCCGCTCAGGCCTATGCTTCACTGGGGACGCAGGAGGCGCGTCGGGAAGCGGTGTTTTATTTGCAGCGCTGCGAGCAAATTGATTCTCCTTGGCGCTACCGTGCCATCGCCCTTCACGTTGAGCTTCTGCTGCTCGAAGGGCGGGTTGAGGAGGCGCTCAACATGCTGAGTCAGGCTCTCAAGGGCGGGGATAAGGCTTCTCGGACGGCGCTGTCGCCGATCGACCGGGCGCTGCTCGCCAGTGCTCTGGCTGATGCTCTCGTCATGAAGGGCGGCGAAGATGCATCGCAGGGGGCTCTCCGCGCGCTCGAAGAGGCTTTGGCGGACAAGGATCTTCCGGTCAACTGGCGCTTCCGACTGCGCCTCCATCACGCGATGATCTGCCTGCGCGCGGATATGACGGAGAAGGCCATTGCTGACTTTGAGAGCATCATCAAAGCGCGCCCCTTAGCGCAGGAGTACGGGCTGAAGTACGGCGGGCTCATTCTGTACGTGGCCGGCGCCGGAGAGATCTCCGCCTGGCTCGAGCTGGGCAACTACGCCAAGGCGGCCGAGGCGGCGGATCGCGTGGCCGATATGGCGGACGAGGCCTCGGGCAAGACGCGGCGCTTTGCGAAGCGCCTCCGCAACTGGGCCGCTCAAATCAGGTTGATGTATCCCGCGAAGTGAGATGTTGACACATCCCGCGAAGTGAGGCCCCTGCCCCCGAGGCTCAGCGCATTTCGCACCAGACGGCTCGGTGATCGCTGGCTTGGTCTGCCGCTTTGATATCGACGATGCCCGAGCGACACTCATCGCTCATGCGCTTCCGCAGGACGGAGTTGACGAAGATTTGGTCGTAGGTGCAGTACTCCTTGCCCCGGCGGTAATAGAGAGTCCAGTACTGGCCGTCGGAGTCGCCGGGGGAGAGGCGGGTGAGGTCGCGACCGTTGCTCAAGAAGCTTTGTACGGCAGCGTCATCGGGGCCGTCGTTCCAATCGCCGAAGATCAACACGGGCATGGACGGATGCTTCTTCATGGCGGAATTGACGTACATGGCCAAGGTCCTGGCCTCGTTGCGGCGCAGAGCCGAGGCCGCCGCCGGATCCGATGCGACGCGCGATTTGAGGTGGGCGCCGAAGATGCGGAACCGCCTGCCGTCTTCGGCCTGCAGTGTCACATCGAGGATGCCCCGCAGCATTTTGCGGCGGTTCTGCCCGAAGAGGGGGTAATCGGCCTGCGAGTCGTTGCGGATGATGGGCAGCTGAGAGAGAATCCCCAAGGCGCGGTCTTCTCCGTTGCGGATGAGCACGACGAAGTAGGGATACGCCAGCCCTCGGCGCCTCAGACGCTCCCGCAGATCCTGCAGGGCGCGAGGTCCGCCGATTTCGATCAAACCGACGACGGCCGGCTTCGCCGAGGCGATGACGTCGGCCACGGCTTCGCGCTCTTCGATGGGTTTGAGGCTGATGCGGTGGCGCGAACGCCCTTCGCCGTCATCGACGAAGTAGTTCTGCACGTTCTGCATGAGAAAAACGACCGGCTCCTGCGAGGCGGGGACGCGGCCGTCGCGCTTCGGCTCGAGCTCATCGGGCGAGGCGAGCCTTTCCAGCGGGGCGTCGCCGATGTGCACCGGTTCGACGCTTGAGCGGAGCTCGTGCCCCTTGAAGTAGCCGAGCAACAGCAGCAGAACGACGAGCACGAGCAGCCCGATCAGCGCATCGCCGCGCCTTCTGCGCCCGCCGAAAAGCAAGCGGCGAATCAGGCTGAGAAGTAGCTTCGGGGGCATGTCCTGTCTCTGCTGCCGTCGCAGGGGGGAAGTCGGGAATGAGGCGGTCTTCAGGCTTCGCCCGCCAGCCAAGCTGCCGCCTCAGGCGCGTAGTAGGTGAGTATCATGTCGGCCCCGGCGCGGCGGATGGAGAGCAGCGTTTCAAGCGCGACGGTCTTTTCATCAAGCCAGCCGGAGGCCGCTGCCGCTTTGAGCATGAGGTATTCACCGCTGACGTGGTAGGCGGCAATCGGCAGATGGGTGTGCGCCCGCATGTCGGCAATGACGTCGAGGTAGAGCGTCGCAGGCTTCACCATGAGCATGTCGGCGCCCTCCGCGGCGTCGAGCTCCGCCTCGCGCAACGCTTCGCGGCGGTTGGCGGGATCCATCTGATAGGTCTTTTTGTCGCCGAACTTCGGCGCACTGCCGAGAGCCCCGCGGAAGGGCCCGTAGAAGGCCGAGGCGTACTTGGCCGTGTAGCTCAGCAGGCTCACTCCCGTGAAAGCCTCCGCATCGAGGGCCTGCCGCAGGGCTGCGATGCGCCCGTCCATCATGTCGCTGGGCGAGATGATGTCGGCTCCGGCTCGCGCGTGGCAGAGGGCTTGGCGGCAGAGAGCCTCGACGGTTTCATCGTTGAGAATCTCATAGCTTCCGTCGGAGTACTCGCGCACGAGGCCGTCCTGTCCGTAGGTATTGAAGGGGTCGAGCGCTACATCGGTCATGACGCACATGGACGGCACGGCCGCCTTGATGGCTCTGATGGCGCGGGGGACGACGCCCTCGGGATTCCATGCCTCGGAGCCCTCGGGATCTTTTTTCGCCTCGGGCACAACGGCGAAGAGATCAATGCAGCGAATGCCGAGGGCGTAGAGCCGGGCGCATTCGTCTACGATGCCCGCGACACTCCAGCGCTTGCAGCCCGGGAGCGATTCAATGGGGGTGTTCTCGTCGCCCTCCTGCACGAACATGGGGTAAATAAGATGCGAGGCGCTCAGCGAGCTCTCGGCAATCAGATCTCGAACCACGGCTGATTTGCGGTTGCGACGGGGGCGAATGGGCAGGTGCATCATAGCAGCGGCGAGCTTAGCACGCCGACCGGGCTTTGTAAAGGCGAAAGAGCTTGGATAGAGCTTGGAAAGAGCTTGCCAATCGCGGGTGTGCAAGCTACAATGCGCGCGCATGAATGCCACTCAGATCCGCGACGTCCTCGAAAAGGCCGGCATTGAGCCCTCTAAGGCCATGGGGCAAAACTTTCTCATTGACGAGAACATTGCCCGCGCCATTGTCTCGTACCTCGAGATCGGGCCCGACGACTGCGTGGTCGAGGTCGGGCCGGGAACGGGTGCGCTGACGGAGTTTGCGGCTCCTCTCTGCCGCAAGCTGATTCTCGTGGAGTACGACGCCCGCCTTGCCGCCTACCACCGCGAGCGCTGGGCCGGTGACGCGCACGTCGAGGTGCACCACGCCGACGGGGCATCGTGGGACCCGCGCTGTCTTTTTGCCGAACGGCCCGTGAAGTTTCTCGGCAATCTGCCCTACTCCTGCGGCGGAGCGATTCTGGCGAATTTTCTCACGGCGCCCTGCGCCTGCGAGCGAGCCGTCGTGATGCTCCAAAAGGAGTTCATCGACCGCATTCTGGCCGAACCCGGCGACGACGCATTCGGCATTCTGTCGCTGCGGGTTCAGATGGATTGGGTGCCTCGCGCACTCAAGATGGTGCCGCCCGAAGCCTTCTCTCCGCGTCCGAAGGTGGATTCGACGGTGATGCTGCTCACGCCGCGCGATCCGCGATCGCTGCCGCCCTTTGACCACCGTCTGGCCGACTCGCTCATGCAGCGATGCTACGCCCAGCGCCGCAAGCAGATGTACAAGTTTCTCCCCGAGTCGCCCGACTGGGCCACCGTGGCGGCGAAGCTCGGCATTGCTCCGACGGCCCGCGCCGAGGAGCTCAGCCTGCGGCAGTGGGTTGAGCTGACGAACCTGTATGACCCGAACCCGCTGGCGAGCGTTCCCCAGCGCAACGACGAGCTCTTCGATGTGGTGAATGAGCAGGATGAGGTGGTCGGGCAAGCCTCGCGCCGCGAGGTCCACGAAGGCAATCTGCTGCACCGGGCCGTCCATATCCTCGTCTTTAACAAGCATCGCGATTGCTTGCTGCAAAAGCGCTCGCTGCTCAAGGACCGCCAGCCGGGGCTCTGGGATTCGTCCGCGGCCGGCCACCTCGATGCCGGAGAGAGCTATGAAGAGGCGGCGCGGCGCGAGCTGGCGGAAGAGCTCGGCATCAGCGATGCACGCCTCGTCAGACTCGCCCACCTCAACCCATCTCCGGATACGGGCTGGGAACACGTCGAGCTCTACGCCGCCCTGCACAACGGCAAACTGCGCTTCCCGGCTGCTGAAATTGAAGGAGTCCTGCCCTTCTCTGCCGCGCTCATCAACCACTGGATCGAGCGCCGACCGCAGGACTTTGCACGCTCATTCATCCGTTGCTGGGAACTCGCCAAGCCCCTGCTCTCCTGATGCTGCCTCGGCGGAAGGATTTTTTTTACTTGAAATCCTTCCAAAGTTATGGTAATTGAATGCTCGGGTGCCCAACAACACCCGCCCAGAAGCATGAGAGCTAAGAACATATCACGCTACACCTACAAGCGCACGTCATTCCAAGGCTGGCGCTTGTCGATCACCCGGTCGGGGTACCAGTTCACGAAGTATTTTTCGGACAAGCAGCACAGCAATTGCCGCGCCGCTTTTCAGGCGGCCATTGCGGTGCGCAACCGAATCTTCGGGGAGCTGAAGGCTCCGGGCGCTGATCCCGAAGAGGTCTTTGCGCGCTACCGCGCAGAGCTCTGCTAAAACCTGAACAACAATCAGGCGGAAGGTTTCTCGCACTTCATAGCCTCAATCCGGCCCGGCACCGGCGGCACAGCCGCCTTGCCGGGCTTATTGTTTCACCTTCCGGTGCCGTTGCTCAGCGAGACGCGCCCCCCGCCGCCGGCTTCGGCGAACTCTTCGGCTGCTGCGTCTTCTTATCGACTCTCTGAGCACAGATGCGCATGGCCTCAGCCCAAGGGGTTCCCCGGGCCTGCGACTGCGCTTCGGCGAGCAGTTTGCGTGCGTCATCGACGCGCTGGAGCGCCAGCAGAGCAAGCGCGCGGCGGTGCATGCAGCGCAGGCGGTCGCGGAGTTCCGAGTATTTGAGCGCCGCGAAGTCAAACATGGCGTCCGCCACCTGCTCTTGCCCGATCTCCATGCAAAGAGCGCCGCACATTTCGGCCATCAAGGGAGCCTGAGACGGCTTCGCCTCGCGCGGAATCAGCCGCCTCAGCTGCGCGATATCGCCCCTGGTCCTCTCGTTGAGACTCAGCCAGAGAGACCATGTATCCCTCCCCTCTGCGCGCTGCGTAGCGCCCTGCGGAAAGGGGCGATACAGCGGGTCGCCGAGCACCACCCACTGCCACGAGAGCGTCGGCTGAGCCATCAGAGCCGCCTCGGCCACGGTGTAGCCCTTGAGCAGGCGGTCGTAAAAGAAATCGTGCCGTATGTTACCGCCGAGAAAGGGCTCGGCCACATTGCCCGCCGTCACGGCAGCCCCCCGACGCAGCAGCGCCGCAACCCAACGGCGCTTATCGTGCAGAGACGTCGCGCTGAACGAATGCAAATGGTAAGCGACGGCTCCCGGAACAAAGCGGAAATCCCCCTGCCCCTCGGCAAAAGGCCCATCGGCGAACTCCGCATACCAGCCGAAGTAAAACGCCACGCCCTGCATCAGGGGATAGCCCTTGGGCAGGCTCTCGCGCTCGCGGTCTACGTAGAGCGGCAGGTGATGAGACAGCGCCGTCTTGGCAAGACGGGCAAACCAGTCGTCGCCCTCGCGGTACGGGCCGCCGCTATCGACCACGGTCCACCCGCGCAAGCCCGTCTTTTCAACGCGCAGGGGGTCGTTGATCATACGCATGATGCACGCGCGGTCGGGGCCGTCGATGCGGCAAACCGAAAGAGCCTCGCCCTCGAAGCGATCAAGGGGCAGGTCCTTGCCGCAGTAGGGATTGGCGAGCATGCCGATGCGCTTATACTGAAAGCCGACGAGGGAGAGCTCGGAATCCACGGAGGCGCCGCTGTTGGCAAGCGACATTTCTTTTTCGCCGGGCTCACGGCTGATGCGCAGCGGCACATCCGGCATCAGGACAATCGCGTAGATGCGGCGGCCGTCCTTGTGGCGCATCGAGGGGAAATGCCAGAAACCCAGTTCGGCGCGGTGCAGCAAAGGCGCCACGATGCAGCGCTGATACTCCTCCCACGTGATGAGCTCCTTCTCGGGCAGCGAGCCGAGATTCACCACCTGCTCATCGGGAATGCGGCGAGCCCGGCAGTAGGCGGCCGTCGCCTCGCGGCTCAGCGCCGACTTCTCGTTGCAAACAACGACGACCTGCGAAGGGTCGAGCGCCTGCGCCACCGCCGCCCAACCCAGCAACAAAACCGACAAAACACGCAGCACCTTCAGCCTCCTCTCATGCGGCTCGACTCAGCGGCGACGGAACAAGCCGCTGAATCCGCCCAGCCCCTTGGGAATCTTCGGGGCGCGGGCAGCGCCGCCGCCGAGCCCCTCGAGAGCCGAGAGATCAGGCATCTTGCTCAGATCGGGCTTGCCGTCAGCTCCCATCATGGACGAAAGATCGGGCATTCCGGCGGGCGCCGCACCCGGCTTGCCGCCCTTGAACATACTCTTCATCAGCCCCCCCATAGCGCCCTTGCCGCTCATCATCTCCTTCATCTCGCGGAACTGCTTGATGAAGCGGTTGACTTCAATCTCGGAAACGCCTGCACCCTTGGCGATGCGGCGGCGGCGAGAGGGTATGAGCAGCTTGTAGTTGAGGCGCTCGGCCTTCGTCATCGAAAGGACGATGGCCTCCATGCGCTTCATGCGGCTCTGGTCAAGGGCATTGTCGGGCAGCATCTTGCGAATCTTGCCGAAGCCCGGCAGCAGTTTGAGCAACCCCTCCAGCGGCCCGAGGCTGCGCATCATGTGCATCTGGTTGAGGAAGTCATTGAAGTTGAACTCACCGCTCATCATGCGGTTCATCGCATTCATCGCCGACTTCTCATCAATCTTCTCCGCCGCCTTCTCGACCAAGCCGACAATGTCGCCCATGCCGAGGATGCGATCGGCCATGCGCAGCGGCACGAAGGGGCCGAACATGTCGAGCTTCTCGCCCTCGCCGATGAACTTGATGGGCTTGCCCGTCACGGCCCGCATCGACAAAGCCGCACCGCCGCGCGCATCGCCGTCGAGCTTGGTGAGGATGATGCCCGTCAGACCGACGGCGGCATCGAAGGTCTGAGCCACGCGCACCGCCTGCTGACCGGTGGCGGCGTCAGCCACCAGCAGAGCCTCCTGCGGGTTGAGAAACTTCGCCAGCTTGCGCAGCTCGGCAACGAGGGGCTCATCGACTTCCTGTCGCCCGGCCGTGTCGAAAATCATCACATCGTGCTCCTGCCCCTCGGCCCAGCGCAGGGCATCCTTGGCGACGCGGATCACGTCTTTCTCGGTCGGAGACGGCGTATACACCGGCACCTCGATCTGTGAGGCCAGAGTTGCCAGCTGATCAATGGCGGCGGGACGCACCAAGTCACAGGCGACCAGCAGGGGCTTGTGCCCCTCCTTCTTGAGACGCCGAGCGAGCTTCGCACTCGTCGTCGTCTTACCCGCACCATTGAGCCCGACCACAAGAATGCGAGCCGGCGGCGTCAGATCCAGCTCAGCGGCATCGCCGCCCAGAAGCTCGGCGAGCTCATCGCGGAAAATCTTGACAATCTGCTCGCCGGGTCGCACCGTCTTGAGCACCTTCTCCCCCATCGCCTGCTCCTTCACATGGGCGATGAACTCGCGAGCCACGCTGTATTCCACATCGGCATCGAGCAGCGCCATGCGAATATCGCGCATGGCCTCCTTGATGTTGGACTCCGAAATGTGGCTCAGGCCGCGTAGTTTGCGAAAGGCATCATCGAGCTTGTCGGAAAGAAGTGAGAACATGGCCTTAGATTAACGAAAAGCACCCCTGCTGTCAAGCTCAGCCCGCGCCATGAGCCCCGTGCGGCAGAGAAAGAGAAGGCCTCGGCAGGCGCTCGGCGGCGTCTCGATCGACGTCCGTCCGGCACCGACAAGAGCGGGCGCCCTTTCTCCCGCCGCGCGCGCGGGCGCGGGCAAAGCGCATGGCAACGTATCAATCCGCAGACTCGACGCTGCTCAAGTCAAGGCTGAGAATCTTCTCGGCCAGTTCGCGCAGCTTGGTCGTATCGACCCCCAGCCCCTCAATGCGCTCAAAATGAGCATCGACGTCCGCCTGAATGCGCTCAAAGACGCGTTCATTCTTCTCCATCTCCTCTCGGAAAGCCTCCGCCTCCAAGTTGGCCGTATTGTTGCTGCCGTAGCGCGGGGTATCGCGATCATTGTCCTTGGCGCGCTCGCGCAGAGACGGCTTGCGAGAGATAGCCTCATAGAGCCGCTCCATCGACTTGGCACTGCGCTCCGCCGTCTTTTCATCCTTGACCCGCTTGAGCATGCCGACCGCGGCGCGGCGCGTGGTGATGGTCTTTTTGAGCAGGGCGCGAGCCTTCTTGCCGGCTTCGCGCACAGCCTTTTTGTCATTAGCAGGATCACTGTAAGCGCCGTACTGCCCGGTAAAAGCAGGAAGGGCAGCCTGCGCCGTACTCACGACGGGCGACAGCAGAACCGACAAGGACAAGAGGAGAGAGAATGAGGTGAATTTCATAGTGTGACAATTCAATCACGGACAGCGCCTGCTGTCAAGCACAGACTGCCGCCCGCCAACCCGCAGAAACATTTTGCCGCTTCTCTCCTCTGCCGAGACAAGACGGGCAGCCGCAGCCCGTCCGAGCCCCGCCCGCGCCCCATCACCTCGTCCGCATCCCCGTCAGCCTCGGTTCGGCCTCAGACCTCGGCCATGTGCTGCTCAATGATGCGGGCAACGTGCTCGGGGACGCAGGCGCGCACCCAGCGAGACCAGCCCGGCGTGCTCAGGAAGCCTCGGACGACGGAGGACGAGATCTCCTCCAGCTCGCTGGGAGGGATGAGAAAGACCGACTGCACATCCGGGGCCATGCGCGTGTTCATGCGAGCCATGATTTTCTCATACTCAAAGTCTACCGTACTGCGGACGCCGCGGAGCAGAAAACATGCTCCTTCGTTGTGGGCGAAATCGACCAGGAAGCCGTTGAGCACGGAGGCAACCCGCACGTGAGGCAGGCCGTCCACCATCAGACGCAGGGCTTCCATGCGCTCGGCGGCGGACAGAAAGCTTTTCTTCTCCGGGTTCACCGCCAGCGCCACGACGAGTTCGTCGAACATTTCCGCGCCTCGGCGTATCATCCAGAGGTGCCCGTTGGTCGGCGGGTCAAAGCTCCCCGCGTAAATGGCTATGCGCTTTTTCATGTCGATCTGCCCGGTGCCGCCTCACTTGCCGGACGGCGCCTGTTCATCATCTTTGCACCAGAGTTCGAGAGCGCCTTCGGCGTAGGCTCCGTAAAGGTTGCTCGGGTCGATGTTTCTCATCTCCGTGTAGATGGCGCGCAGCAGTGCGGGCGAGCCTTTGCTGCGACGCACGTGCCCGCCCAGCGCGGCAAGCATTTCTTGCCGCTGCCGCTTCGAGTAGACGCCGCTCGCCTCCAGCGTGCGCACATGGTTGTGAGCGTCGACAATGCTCATGGGCTCCAACTTCTCTACGAGAGCCAGCGGGTCGAAGGTGAAACGGCCGGCAAGGTCGTCCTGCTCGGACGCATCGGCGTTTTTCGAGCGTCGGCGGTTCGCTCGGCGTTCGCTGCGGGCATCGGGCTTGAGGGCGGAGGGAGGCAGCGGCAGGCCGATGTCGGCCGCCTCGGCAATCAGGGCCGCGCGGCGGCTGCCCGACGCACGCTCCGCTTTTTGCAAGAGCTTCTCCTGGTCGCCGAACTGATCGATGATCCGCGTCAGCGCGGCGGATGCCGTCTCTGCGTTTTTCATTTCTTCCGCACTCTGCACAATGCCGCGCAGGTTGCCCTGTGCATCCACGACCGCCAGACAGGGGTAACTCCAAATGCCCGAGGGCAGAGAGCGATCGCCCATCACCTTGGTGTACTCCTTCTTCTGCTTCTCGTCCGGCGACTGGTAAATCGGCACCTCGACCAGCACGGCTCCGCGCAGCGCCTGACTGATGCCGCGCTTCTTGATAAACTCTTCGTAGGTGCGCTCGCTCACCTTGTCGTAGTCCGCTCCGTAACAGAAAAGCACCACGGGCTTGCGACCGGCCCGATTCAGCGCCGACTCGTAGGTTCCGGCCCAGACGCCGGCGCCGAACATCAGCGGCAGCAGTAACAGAGATAACAGTTTATGATTCTTCATCTCTCTCTCCTCTCTTTTTCTTGTAGTTCATCGGGCGACCGTACACATAGAAGCCGACGATATCCGGCTCGTACTTCGCCCCCTCGCGCGTCATGCGCACGAAGCGTCCCGTCTTCTTCTGCTTGCCGTCGCCGACGAAGCGGATCACGGGGCCCTTGACTTCGGCTTTGGCGCAGAGCACCTGCCAGTTCTGGCCATCCTCGGACGACTCGAGCCGGAAGTTGCGATCCGTCTTGGCATCTTCCGCCAACAGGCAGACCGCTCCGTTGATCTCACAAAGCTTCTCCAGCTCGACGATGACGCCGGCGTCGCCCTCAAATTTGCCGGGCATGCGGCCGCCGGTGCGCTGCAACACCCCCCAGTGCAGGCAGGCCTGCGCGCGCTGCTCCTCCGTCAGGGTCGTAGCCGTCTGAATCAGTCCCGTCGATGACACCACCTTGCCGCTGACGGCTCGGAAGCGGAAACGGTTGCGCGGGAAATTGTGGCGGAACTTGCGCAGAGCCAGCTTGCCGATGGCCTGAAAGGCGCGGCGATCCTTGTTATCCGCCGAAGTCGCCATCGCTTCGCCGAGGCTCGCCCACGCCGCATCCTTGTTCTTGCCCGTCGCTCGCGTGCGCGACAGAGCCGAAATCACCAACTTGTAAAAATCTTCATTGAGCTCCTCGCTCTCGTCCGTCTTGGGCTGAGAGCCGATGTAGTCGAGCCCCCAGGCGAGCGCGGACGACGCGTAGTCGGGCTTGCTCATGAGCGTTTTGAGCGTCGCCTTCATGAAGGAGATGCGCTCCTTATCCGTCGAGAAGGTGTCCATCTGCATGTTGAGCAGCGGTGCGACATCCCAGCGATTCGTGCCGAAGTCTTCGCATTGATCAAAGAACGCCGCAAACATCTTCGTGCGCTCCTTCGGATCCTCCGTCAGCGGCAACAGCGTCGGATACACATACTTGCGCAGCAGAATCGCGGAGGCGTTGTGATAGGTCTCCGCCATCGTGGCCACGGCAAGATCGTGAGCCTCGCGCCACTTGCCCTTGTTCATGGGTCCCTGCTTTTTCAGATAGCCGGTGTAGCGCAGCCAGCCCTCCCAGTGCAGGGGCTGCACCACGACGGCTTCAAAGAAGGCCGTGGCGGCAGATGTCACCTTGCGCTGGCTTGCGAGCAACTCGGCAAGCGCGAGCATCTGGTCGGAGGCCAGCGTGCGGAAGTGATCGGAGTAAAGCTGCTGCATGAGCTCCAGGAAGTCCCAGTCCGTCTCGCCCCAGAAAGTCTTGTGCATGCCGTGCTGCCAGTAAATCGTGTAGCTCTTCTCCCACTTGCCGTTGACGCGCACCACGTAGGCGCAGTGCCCGGGCTCGCCCATCGTCATCGCCGGAAGGCCGGCCGCCAGCGCACCGTAGGCTCCGTAGTGCGAACAGGCACCGCAGACGCCGCCCATCTCGCGGTGCGCCAGAGCCGTAATGTTGCGGGTGTACTTGCGTATCGGCGCCAGATATTCACCGGTGAAAATCGAATCGCCCGCCACGTTCACCAAGCGGTACTGCACCTGATCATAGGCATTGAGGTAGCCCTGCACGGGCAGGCGCACATTATCCCGCTGCCAGGTCAGCGAGCGCACACTGCCCCAACCGTCGTACTCCGTGCACCCGGTCACCAAGCGCGTCTCCCAGTACTGCAGGCTGTCGAAAAGGACGTTGAGGCGGCCTTGACGGGCACTGTTGTAGTAGTAGGAGCAACGCGCGAGCATCTCTTTCTCCGGCCAGCCTTCGCGCGCAAACTCCAGAGCCGTCGTCGTGGCGACGCGGCGCAGCAACCTGTCGTGCCAATCCTCCGAATGGCGAGCATAAATGGCCGCGAGGTAGGTCAAAGCCACGTCGAGCTTCTGCGTCGGCCCGGAGTAGAGCAACCCGTACATCCACTCCAAATCGTTGCCCATCTCCTCAAGCAGGCGGCCGCCCATGCCCGATTGCGCCACCTTGGAGACGGCAGCCGCTCCGGCCTTTTCAATGAGCAACAGGCGAGCCACATCCAAGCGGTTCGCCGGCTCGCGCAGGTAGTTCCACATGCTCTCCGAATCGGCCTGAGCGAGCCCCGCGGTCACGCGGGCAAGCAGCTGTTCGCGCAGCGCCTCGGCGTTCGCCCACTGAGCAGAGGTCACATCATTCGCGTGGTAATACCCCTTGCGATCGCTCTCCTTCGCCTCCTTCGCCAGCACCTCGGCAAGCTTATCCCCGCGGCGGCGCACCTGACGCAGCTCACCTTGGGAGTACACGCCGGGAAGCTTCATCTGCTTCGGATCAACGGGCACGTTGTGCTCTAGGAAGTGCTGCGGAACGGCCCCCTGCTCTTCCGGCATGTAGGAGTTCGGATCGCGCTCCGTGGCGAGCGCCTGCCCGTCGTCAGAGTCCTCCTCATCCCAACTGCCGTCATCCCAGCTATCAACCAAAGCCCCATCGTCACCGCCCGAGGCATCGGGCGAACTGCCGTCCCCGGCGCTGTCGGACTCGTCGATCACGATGCCGCCCTGATCGGGAAGCGGCACGAATCCATCGCCGGACGGCGTCTCGGAAGGCGCGGCATCGGGCGACGCGCTCGGCCCTTGGGGAGACGGTTGCAGCGCCGCGATCGGCTTGGGCAACTGATAAAATCCCGGGTAACAGATAAAGCCGGCGAGAAGCGCCAGAAAGACAAAGAAGAAAAGCAGGGATACGGATCGTTTCATACGACGTTCAATTGACAAGGAAGAGGTGAGTGGTCAGAAAAACAGTCACGGGGCCGCATCCGGCGCAGCCAATCGTTCACGAACTCGGAGCAGTGTGGCCTCGGCACTGTGGCGCGTCAGGTCGTCGGGATGCTTCAGCAAAGACTCCAGCAGCGGCACGCAGCGCTCGGTACCGCAAAGGGAAAGGTAGTTGAGCAGAGCATGGAGCTTCTGCGGATCTTCGCCGTTGCCGGCGCTGTTCAGCACGGCTTCCTCAGCGGCAGAGCCCAGCAGAACGATGGCGTTGCTGCGGTTAACGGGATCCTGCGCCCAGAAATCCACCACCGGCTGCACCATCGTCGCGGGAGTCTCCCGAACCAAGTAGGCGACCACCTCATCGTCCGCCGAACCGCCGCGAGTGCCTCCGGCAAGCCTGAAATCAAAGTAGCGCCGCACCGGCGGCAGCACCGCTGCGTCGCCGGGCTCCGAATAAACAATCAATGCACGGACGAGCTGACCCCACGCCTCCGGCTCACTCGCCCACGCATCCTGCAGCACGGCCATCAACTTCTCGCGAATCAAATCGCGCCTCACCGTCACGCGAGCGGCGGCGAGAGCCTCGGCGGCCCGCGCAACGCGATCAGCATCGGGGCTCATGATGCAGAGGAGATTCGACTCCACGAACTGCGGATCGGCATTGGGATTTCTCGACGTCGGGACCGGGCGGCGGCCGAGGTTGGATTTCTCCTCGTCAAAGTTCACCTCAAAGACGCCGTCTTCATCATAGGTCACAACGCCGTAGCGCTCCAGCAGACGCCGCATTTCCCGTGCGGAACAGTCCGGATGAGCCCGCTTCACCAGATAAACCGCCCCGGCATTCTCTCGGTAGGGGCGCACGGCATCCGCCATGCAGATGCGCTTCAAGGCGCGGCAGAAGACATCATCGTACTTCGCCGGCGTGTTCATGTAAACGAGGTAATAGCGCCCTTCGGGTTCGTCCTTGAAAAGCCCGCGCAATGCGGCAATACGCTCCGTCGAAAGCACCCGCGTCCCCCTTCGGGGAACAACCTTGGTCGCGGCACCGTCATCCCGCAGCCGCGCCTCGGGCTCCGAAGCCGCCGCCTTTTCGGGAATAGCATCGCCGAGAATCATCCGGTAACTCAGCAGCGGAAGATACCACGAACCGGCCAAAACCGCCAGAGCCAGAGCCCCCGTCACCCAGCGCAAACGCCTGACGGAAAAGAAGATCAACAGCGAAGCCGGCACGCAGAAAAGAGCCGCCAAGGCATGCTGACCCATCGGCGGCAGCTCACTGAGAAACGTCTCGTACGACGAATCCGTCCCCATCAAAAAAGCAAAGGCAACGATGCCAAAGACCACCAGGCCGAACACAAGGCGCAACCCGCCTACGTGCCGGAAAGGCTCGGCCGAAGTGTAATTATCAACCAAGCTCTCCGCTCGCGCCTGCTGGCGGCGGTTGGATCGATTGACCTGCCGACGAAGCTGAGCCTCCTCGCGAGCCTCTTCCGGAGACTGCTCCACGACCTCCTGAACGCAAAACTCGGAGCTCAGGCAATCGGGGCATATATCGACACCTTCCCGCCGGGTCTGAAATTTCCTGTGGCAACGTGTGCATTCCGCCTCCATAGCCGCTATCGTACCACAGTCCCCCACCCGCTTGCAAGCATAGAATGGTAAAGGTATATAATGATTATGGTGATTACGGATCGGTAAGGGAGCTGAAAATGTCTATGAGCCTCACCTTAGCCGAAATCCTACTGATGCCGCCGTTCGATCATTGCGACCGACTCTCATTGCCCCCATCTCTTCGTCACTCGGATGCGTTCCGGTGCGCATCATATTCCGGCAACGTCGCAAGCCGCTTTCAGGCTTGATCGACGCTGTGTACGGGCGTTTGCGCCGGGATCTGTCTGTTTGGCTTTGAAGTTGACAAAGGAGCTTCCGCGGTGCAGAATGAGACAGGGTTTCAAACCCTCAACACCATGAATACATACGCTGCAACTACTGTTCACGAGGGCGGCATGCGCTGCCTTTCAAGCTTCACGAGCGGCAACGCTCAGTTCACCACCGACGTCGTCGCCCCGCTCGGCGGCAAGGGTGAGATGCCCTGCCCCGCAGACATGCTCGCCGGCTGCGTCGCTTCCTGCATGCTGAGCATGATTGCTTATACCGGCCACACCAAGGGCATTCCCACCGACGGCATCAGGATCCGCTCCGCCGTCAAGAGTGATGCCTCGGGCATTTGCGAGCTGAGCTTTGATATCACGGCCTCGGCCGCGCTGGATGCGAAGAGCCGCAAGATTCTTGAGGCGGCGGCCAAGGCCTGCCCCGTCGGCAACGCCATTCGCCCCGAGGTGCAGAAGATTATCACGTGGAACTGGGCCTGACCGCCCGGTTCTTTTCCCTCTGCTGCCGTGCCTCAGACTCTCGATATCGCCCTGATTCTCGCAGGCCATTCCTACAATGAGGACGATTTTGCGCCCCTGGCTGCCGCGCCGGGGGTGCATTTCCGCGTGTTGCGCTTTGCGAGTGACTGGGCCAGCCCCGATGTCATCATCCTGCCGGGCACGCAAGATGTGGCCGGAGATTTCGACGCTCATGAAGCCTCCGGTATCGCGGAGGCGATTCGCCGCCACGCGGAAGCGGGCGGCTGGGTCGTCGGGATCTGCGGCGGGCTTCAAATGATGGGGCGCCGCTTGCTTGATCCGCATCACCACAAGTATCCTTTCGCGGAAAAGGAGATGCTCGGGCTGCTGGCGCTGGACACGGTCTTTGCGGCCGAGGCCGTCTTTCGCCGCCTGCGCCGCGTCAGCGCTCCGGGCGGCTGCGAGCTGCGAGGCTTTGAGACCCACCGGGGTATGAGCGAGGGGGAAGAACCCGTGCTCTTCCGCCGCGAAGACGGCAGCCCCATCGGCTACGGGCACGGCCGCCTCTGGGCGACCTACCTGCACCGCTGCTTTGACGATGCGGCCTTTTGTCGGCATTTCCTCGACGCTGTGCGACGAGGTGACGCTGCGCTCTGAAAGACGGCGCTGAAAGCCTGCGGCAAAGGGGAGTCGGTATTTATGTTATTGCAAGGCTTATTTTTTGGCATTGCTTTTCGATAAAAAGTGGAGCATAATGGGTCAGGACTTTGCCGACCAGGTATGGCGGAGTCACCTCTCTTTCGATCATATATCATGAAAACGCTCAAGCGATTCGTACTCGTAGGCGCCCCCGCTTCCGGCAAGGGCACGCAGTCTTCCTTCCTCTCCGGGACCTATGATCTCAAGCCCCTGAGCACGGGCGCGCTGCTTCGTGCCGAGATTGCTGCCGGTTCTCAGCTTGGCCTCGAGGCCAAGAAGTACATGGATGCGGCTATGTTCGTGCCCGACGAAGTGGTCAACGGCATCGTCGCCAAGTGGCTCGGTGAAAACAAGGACTGCGGTTGCCTGCTCGACGGTTATCCCCGCACCGTTTCTCAGGCCGAGACGCTCGACGCTAACCTCACGGCCATGGGGATGGAGGTCGATATCGTTGTCTACCTCAATGTTTCCCTCGAACTGATTCAGGCCCGCATGCTCAAGCGCAAGGCCTGCCCCGCCTGCGGCGAGACGACGCGCAACGGTGAGGAGACCTGCCCGAAGTGCGGCCACGCCATGATTGTGCGCTCCGACGACAACCCGGAGGCCTTCGCTAAGCGCTGGAAGGATTACGAGACGCTGACGGTTCCCGTCATCGAGCACTACCGCAGCCAAGGCAAGGTGGTGCAGATTGACGTGACGGAGGAGGGCGAGCCGGAAGATGTTTCCGCCCGCATCGCCGCCGCCATCCGCAGCTATGCGGAGAAATAAGCCGCAGGTTCTGCCTCTTTTAACGAAAAGCCCCTGCTCCGGCCTTGCCGCGGCGGGGGCTTTTTGGCGGCCGCGCCCTTGTGAGCAAGGGCTCTGCTTTTGGACTTGCGCCATTGACGGAAAAGGCGTATGCTGAAGGCGTCGGATGTTCGCCCTGCGTGCATCGTCATCGCCTCGACGCCCCGCTCCCCCATGTTCCCCCGCGCAAGACTCTCGCCTCTGACGGCTTTGGCAACTCTTCTGGCCGGCGCCTCCGCAACGGCGCTGCCGCAGGAGTCGTGCTCCCGTGCCTCGGCCTCGGCGGAGTCCGAGCCCGGCATTGTCGTCATCACTCCGGCGGCGACGGCCGGCGATGCCCGTCGGCAGCAGGCGGCACAGGCGGCCTACCCGGCGCTTCAGTTCCTGCCGAAGGAGGTGAAGAGTTTTGCGGCAACGTCTCCGAACGACGAGTCGGCCGCTCTTGTCGAGCGGCTCTTTGCCGAAGTCGGGCTGAAGGGGGTGCGGAGTGTGGCCGTGGGGCTGACGCGGGGGAGCGAAGACGCCTTGGTCATGGCCGCAGACGCCTTGCTGGCGCGGCGGTTTCAGGAGGAGCCGCGAGGCTCGCTGCTGCACACGCTGGCCGAGATCGGGGAGAGACAGGCTCGCATCAGCCCGATCTACGTCGTTTTGGAGTGCCGCGCAGAGACCTCGTTCATGCTGCAAATGCTTCCCCTTCTCCCGACGGGGGAAGGCTCCGGCATCAGCCGCATCAGCTGCGGCGAGTTGCGCGGCCTGCGTCTCGACCTCGGGAAGGCGGCGCTGCGGTATCTGACTCTTGAAGAGGACGACAAGCGCGAGGCGGAGCGGCTCAGCGGGCGCTGCCTTGATGTCATCATCTGCCCGAGAGGCGACTATACGATCATCGCCCTCGCGGACGACGCGCAAGACATCCGATTGCCCGAGACGGCTCAGGAGGCCGTCTGCCCGGACGAGTTTTGCGATTTTCCGAAACAGGCGGCGGGGGACGACGCATCGCCGCAGCCCGCTCACCTCTTTCTGTGCCGCATCGATGCACGCCCCTTGCGACGCCTGTCGAGCAGCCTCATCAGCGCCGCGCGGCGATACGGCACCGAGCTGCGGGAGCAGCTGGCCGATGCCCGAGCGGCGGATCCCGCCCATCGCGAGAGACTGCGAGCCGATGCCGACCGCCTGTTGCAGACGCTGGTGCGCTTGCTGGAGCCGACGTCGGTCATGACCGAGCCTTTGGTCGTGCAGCTGTGGGATGACGGGGGCGCGGGAGACTCGCTGTATGTCGCTCTCTCGGCGGATGCCTGCGGGCATTCCTTCCTGTCCGTTCCGCTGGAGATGAGGCACATGGCGGAGCATCCCGGGATGCTTCTCTACGCCGAATCGGCTCCGCTCGACAGCTCCACACGGAAAGAGGCCGCTGACGTGGCCGATCTGACCGAGCAGCTCGTTCACCGCGTCGCGGAAAAGGACAGCCGCGCCTCCGCAGCGGAAGCGCACGCCGGCAGCGCCCTCTACCGCTCGCTGCGCCCGGCACTGCGAGCCATGGGGCGGGCCTTTTCGTCGATGTTCAACTCGCTGGAAGGCGCCAAGGCGCTGGTTGTGCAGTCGAGCCCGGGCGAGGCGGGACTCTCCGTCGCCGTACACAGCCCCGTGGCAAGTCGGCAGGGGCTTTCGGAGGGCTGGGAGAGATTTCTGGACGCGCTCGACGGCAGCATCAGGGGGCTCGGCATGAACCCCGACGTCATCAACAGTCTGCCCATGGCGCTGCGCGACGGGCCGGAGGGCAGCGCGGCCTACAGTCTGTTGCTGCCCGTCCGCGTTCCGGGCTTCTCGCCCAATGTTCTCGTGAGCAACACGGATCTCGTGCTGGGCAGCAACGAACAACTCAATCGTCAGGTGATCGAGAGTCTGGCGGAAAGCTCGGCGCTGCCCGGCGCCGTCTTTCAGCTGAATTTCGAGAAGGCGCTTGAGTTCATGCGCATCGCCGAGAGCGAGCCGCGAGGCGGCGTGCCAAGCCCGCTGCAAATTCCGCCCTTCGTCCGTCAACATCTTGAACAACTCGCGGAGCACCTGCGCTCCGTCTCCGGACTGTTCACTGCGCAGGACGGCAAAGCCGAGCTTCACCTGCGCCTCAGGCGCAAGCGCTGAAAGCGGCCGCCGCCGCGCCTCCGGGTTTCAGGGAGACAGGCCCGCGCCAAAGAGTCATCGCGCGGCCGGCCTTCCATAAGGGCGTGCGAATGAAACGATTTCGCCAAAAAAAGCCGGGCGCGGCATTTTTTCCCTTGTAATGAATGTAAAGAAACGTTAATATAAGTGGAGTAGCAGGGATCCGCCTTGCTCTCGAATAATATTGTTATAATATGTCAGATAGCAGCCAAAAATTCATTGGGCGCAATCGCGCACCGCGCGTCCAGATTGAATACGATGTGGAGTTGTACGGTGCCGAGAAAAAGGTGGATTTACCCTTCGTCATGGGCGTCATGTCCGATCTGTCCGGTAAGTCGAATGCCGAGCTGCCGCCGGTGGCCGAGCGCGGTTTCATGGAGATCGACGGCGACAACTTCGATGATCGGATGGAGAGCATGAAGCCGCGAGTCGCTTTCTCCGTGCCGAATGTCATCACCAACGAGGGAAGCATCGGCGTCGACCTTACCTTCAACAGCATGGATGACTTCCAGCCCGATGCCGTGGCCGCGCGCATTCCCGGCGTTTCTGACCTTTTGGAGGCTCGCAAGCAACTGGCGGCGCTCGTCTCCTACATGGACGGCAAGGCCGGGGCTGAGGAGCTTGTCGGTAAGATTCTCAAGGATCCCGCTCTGCTCAAGACGCTTTCCGAGCAAGCGGCCAAGGACAAGGAGAATGAGGCGAACACCCCTGAACAAGCATAATTATGACGCCGGAAACACAAACGGATACGCAGGCTTCGGCAGCGAGTCTCGAGCTGAATGATTTTGAGGCGCTGCTCGATCGCGAGTTCAAACCCAAGACTCAAGAGGCCAAGTCCGCCGTGCAGCAGGCCGTCGGAACGCTGGCGACGCAGGCTCTCGGCAAGGCGAATTTGATTTCGGATGACGTGATCTCATCGGTTGAGGCCATGATTGCGGAGATTGACCGCAAGCTGAGTGCCCAGCTCAATACGGTCATTCACCATCCGGATTTCCAGAAGCTGGAGAGTGCTTGGCGCGGCCTTCACTATCTCGTGTCGAACACGGAGACGGACAGCCGCCTGAAGATTAAGGTGTTTAACATTTCCAAGGACGAGCTCGCGAAGTCGATCAAGAAGTTCAAGGGCGCGGCTTGGGATCAAAATCCTCTCTTCAAGAAGTTGTATGAGGATGAGTTCGGCTCTCCGGGCGGTGAGCCTTACGGCGCTCTGGTGGCGGACTACTATTTCAGCCATCAGCCGAAGGATGTGGAGATTCTCAAGGGTATGGGCCGCATTTGCGCAGCTGCCCATTGCCCGATGATTTCGGCGGCGGATCCCCTGCTGATGAATATGGACAGCTGGCAGGAGCTCGCCAACCCGCGAGACATCAGCAAGATTTTCCAGACGCCGGAGTACGCCGCCTGGCGCAGTCTGCGCGATTCGGAGGACAGCCGCTATCTGGCTCTGACGATGCCGCGCGTGCTGGCGCGTCTGCCCTACGGCTCCAAGACCTCGCCCGTCGAGGGCTTCGCCTTTGAGGAGGAGACCGGCGCGGGCGATAATTCCGCGTACACGTGGATGAATGCGGCCTATGCCATGGGCGTTAATATCAACCGCGCCTTCAAGCTGTACGGCTGGTGCGCTTCGATCCGCGGCGTGGAGTCCGGCGGCATGGTGGAGTCTCTGCCCTGCCACACCTTCCCGACGGATGACGGCGGCGTGGCCATGAAGTGCCCGACGGAGATTGCCATCACGGATCGCCGCGAGGCGGAGCTCTCTCAGAACGGTTTCTTGCCGATCAGCCACTGGAAGAACACGGACTACGCCGTCTTCCTCGGCGGTCAGACGCTGAACAATCCGACGGTGTATGACGATGCCGATGCAACGGCCAATGCCCGTCTCTCCGCTCGCCTGCCCTATATTTTCGCGACAAGCCGCTTCTCGCATTACCTGAAGTGCATCGTGCGAGACAAGGTGGGCTCGTTCAAGGGGCGGGAGAACATGCAGAAATGGCTCTCCAACTGGATTGCCGGCTATGTGACGGCGGATCCGAATGCCGATGAGAGCGTCAAGGCGCGCTACCCGCTTGCTTCCGCCGATGTGGTGGTGGAGGATGTGGACGGCAATCCCGGCTACTACACCGCCAAGTTCTACCTCAAGCCCCACTTCCAGCTCGAGGGTCTGACGGCTTCGCTTCGACTCGTTACCAAGCTCCCCAGTGAGAAAAAATAAACCATCATTTCGTTAACATACAAACCTACAAGTAATTATTATGGCCTTTAATTCCTACATTCAAATCGACGGCATCGAGGGGCAATCCACCGATGTGGCACACGCTAATTGGGTTGACGTTGTTTCTTTCAGCCACGGAGCTACGCAGGAGACGCAGTTTGCCAATCAGACGAATGCCAGTGGTCGCGGTGTCTTGGCTCCGCTCGTGTTCGTGCATTTGCTCGACAAGGCGACGCCGAACATTCAGAAGGCTTGCATGAGCGGCCAGAATATCGCCAGTGTCAAGCTCGAGGTGTGCGCTCAAATCGGCGGCGCCAAGCAGAAGCTCTATGAGGTGGAGCTGACGAATGCCCGCGTCATCGAGGCTAAGGTGATGACGGTGGATGCTCCCGTGTGCTCGGAGACGCTCATGGCCGGCATCGGCCGCGATGCCGCGGCGCTGCGCCTCGTGGAGCAGGTGAGCATCGTTGCCGAGCAGTTCAAGTGGACGACGCATACCTTCAAGACCACGGGCGAACTCGGCGGTGATGTGGCAGCCGGGTGGAACGTCGCTACCGATCAGTCAGCCTGAGCCCCAAGACTTCTGGTCTTGCAAAGCCGGCGCCCGCTGTGAGTCGTCGGCTTTTTTCATTATTTCAACACGCTGAGACAGGCTATGGATACGAAGACCTTGTTTGCCCAAGGAAACTTGACGGCCCTGCACGAGCAGGTGGCGCAGGACATTCGCCAAAATCCCCGGGATGCGGCGTCGCGCGCTCTGTTTGCTCAGGTGCTCTGCTTGGAGGGAGAGTGGGAGAGGGCGGACAAGCAGGCGGATGCCCTGATGAGCCTTCACCCGGCATCTGCGGTGTTCTGCTCGACGCTCGGCAAGCTCATCCGCGCGGAGCGCCGCCGCGAGGCGATGTTTCGCGCGGACGCGCCGCCGACGTGGTTCGGGGAAAAGCCGGAGTGGGCGGATCTGTTTGCGGGAGCGCTTGCCGCGTATGCTCGCGAGGGCCTGCAGGCCGGAGCCGAAGCATCGGCTCGCCTGACGGATGCGCTGCCGGAGACGAAGGCCGTGCTCAGCCGGGGCGCGAGCCCTTGGATTCTCGATGGCGATGCGCGCTTGGCCGGCGTGTTGGAGCTCCTCGTCGGCGATACGCACGGAGTGGTCGATCTGTCCGTTGTTCGGTCGATGGAGCTGGCCGCCCCCACTCACCCCGTCGAGTTGCTTTGGGCTCATGTGCGCTTGCAGCTGAAGAACGGTGAGGTGATGGTCGGTCGCATGCCGGGACGCTATCCCGTGATCAACGGCAAGCTCGATTCCGAGCTGCTGATGATGCGCTCGACGGCATGGACCGAGTGCGGAGCGGGGCTCTATATCGGCGCGGGGCAGCGCTGCTGGTGTACTCCGGAAGGCTTGTTCCCCATGCTGCACGAGCCGCTTCTTCGCTTCGACAGCGGCGATGAGAATCCCCTGCCCGCTGCGGCGGCAAAAGAGCCCTGACGGCGCGACGTGACGGATATGCAGCGAAACTCCAGCAAGTACTTGCCCTGCCTTTTGACGAGGCTGACGGATGAGAATCCCTTTGCCTCAAAGGACAGCACTTACGGAACCGAGTTTTCCGCGGAGCAGCTTCGCAGCGATATCCTCGCGAATCTGAGCATGTTGCTCAATTCGCACACGTCGCCGGAAGAATCGCGACATCTGGAGAAACATTATCCGCAGGCGGCGGTGTCGGTCTTTCACTACGGGATTGACTCCTACGCCGGGCGCACCTCGAGTTATAAGCAACCGCGCGTTATTGCGGAGGCGGTTCGCAGGGCCATCGTCCGCTACGAACCCAGAGTGCAGCCGGAGAGTGTTCAGGTGCTTGCCGACCCGCTCCGCGACGGCGACGACCATACGGCTCTGCACCTCCATATCGCCTGTCGGCTGGCCGTCGCTCCCCTTAGCGATGATTTGTATTTTCGCCTGCGCGTGGATGTCGAAACGGGTGAGACGTCCCTCAAGCCACTTGCATAAGACCCATGGATGACGCCTTTCTGAAGTATTACGAGCACGAGTTGGATGCGCTTCGGCGCTCTTCCCAACTCTTCGCCGCCGAATTCCCCAAGGTGGCTCGCCGCCTGCAGCTCGGCGAGCAGGAGTGTGCCGACCCCTATGTGGAGCGCTTGCTGGAGGGTGTTGCGTTTCTAACGGCTCGGATCGCCCGCAAGGTGGATGCGGCTCAATCCGAGTTCCCCGAGACCCTGCTCAATCGGCTGGCTCCGGAGTATAATGCCCCCGTGGCCTCCCGCGCCATCCTCTGCATTCAACCCGCGGATACGGAGGACGTTTTGCCCAAGGGCACCGTTTTCACGGCGGCGACTTCGCTTCCGGACAAGCCGCTGTGCGCCTATACGCTGCGCGAGGATTTCACGCCTTCCGGCGTGCGGGTCATCGAGTCGCGGTACGACGATGCGGAGGTTTTGGAGGCCGCCGCGCGAGCCGGGATGCAGGCGGTGGGAGCCTTAAAGCTCGTCGTGGATTGCCCAAGGACTCCGGCGAACGATCTGTGTTTCTACATGGCGCTGCCGGAGAGGGCGGCGGGTGAACTGCTCGGACTGCTGATGAGCGACGGCGCGGGTGTGTTGATGCAGGCAAACGATGAGAGCCCCGCACCGGCGACGGCGTGCCGACTTGAGGAATTGCCGCCGCCAGGCGGAGCGCTTGCCCTCCCGCCCGTAGCCGAATATTTCCTTTTGCCGGAACAATTTTCATTTTTCAGGCTCTGCAACGCAGGGCCTTACCTGCCGACAGCCGGCAAGGCGACGATTTCGCTTCTGCTCAAGCGTCCCCCGTCGGATCGGCTGCGCATCCTTCTGCAGGCCGGGAATGCGCTGAAGACGGATTGCGCCCGCGCCATCAATGTGCAGGAGCGCCGCTTGGACCGCATGGCTCCCTCGTGGCAACCCAGTGAGCATGTGGTGCCGGATCTGACGGCCAACGGGAACTTGGAGGTGCTCCAAGTTCTGAGTCTCGCCGCCTACGACAGCGACAACGTGAAGCTCTTCGACGCCTACCCCATCTATCATGCGGAAGACGGCCTCATGCCGGAGGGACGGGAGCGCCTCAACTACTTCACGACCCACCGCGATACGGCCGTCGCAAGCTCCCGCCAACGTGTCAGCCCCTATGCCGGCAGCGAGGTCTATCTCCGGATTTCAGGGCCCGATTACACCGAGAAACGAGATGCCGTCTCGAGTCTTGCCTGCCGCGCCCTGTGCTCAAACCGCGACCTGCCGCTTTTTCTGCGCCAAGATGCGACCCTGAGCTGCGGAAGCAGCGAGGCGACGGCCTCCTTTGCCGCGCCGCCCGGTCATCCCTACGGGCCCCCGGCGCAGGATAGCGCTCGCTGGATGTGCCTTGCACTGGCCCGAATGAGTCCTTCCGTCCTCGCCTCGTACGGGGATCAGGCGCTTGCCGCGATGCTGAGGGAGCTGCTGCACCACCTGCATCGGCCGGACGACATGGTTGCCATGCGGCAGGCGGACAGCATTCAGTCGGCTTGCGTCCGGGCGAAATCGCGCACGCTTCCCATTCTGGGTGATCTCTGTGTGGTGCGGGGGTGGTCTTTCGACATCGAGCTCAACGAACGGGCCTTCGGCGGCAGCAGCGTGTATCTCTTCGCCCGAAGCCTCGCGGCCTTCATTCTGGAGCATACCGAGCTCAACACCTTCACCGAAGTAACCATCCGCACGTCAACCGGCCCTCTTCACACATGGCAGCAACAGGCGAACATCCCGTGAGCCTTGCCTTCTCCAAGGCTCTGGCCTCGCACCCGGGGCATTACTCCTTCTACGCCACCGTCAGAAGGATCGAGCAGTTGTCGCCTGATTGCCCGCGCGTGGGCTCGTGGGAGTCCTCGCTGAAGCCCGCCGTGCGCTTTGCCCAAGTACCGCATCTTTACTTTCCCCCCAGCGAACTGTTTGACTACACGCTTGCTTCGGGAGGCGGCTGCGGCACCCTGCAGGTGTATTTTTTCGGTCTCTTCGGCCCCGGCGGAGCCCTGCCCCTCACGCTGACGGAATACGTGCACGAGCGCAGTCGTCACCACTATGACCTGACGATGCAGCGCTTCGCGGATATCTTTCACGATCGCCTCATCTCCCTGTTTTACCGTGCCGGCACCCGCCCGCAGGCGGCCGTCAGCTACGATCGACCGGAAGAGGATGAGCTGGGAGAGGCCGCAAAGGCTCTCGCCGGCGTGCCGACAGATCCGACAGGCGCCGCCCCCTTACCCGCATTTGCCCCCGTGGCTTTCGGTCGGGAGCTGGTCGACAGGGGCCAAGCGGGAGCCCTGTGCCGCACTCTTGAGGGCTTCTTCGGCGTTCCCGTGACCCTTAGGCAACACACTCCCTGCCGCATCCCCATTGACGAAGAGGCGCGATGCCGCTTGGGTCACTCCGGCGTGTGCGAGCTGGGGCGCAGCGCTCTGCTGGGTGAGCGCCAACGCAGCATCACCGAGCAAGTCACGCTCATCATCGGACCTCTCCCCTACGAGCGCTACGCGCGTTTCCTGCCCGGCAGCATCGGTTATCAGCGCCTGCAGGCGTGGCTCAAGCTGATGAGCACCCGCCCGCTCATCTGGGAACTTCAGTTCCGCATCATGACCGAGAGCATACCAGCCCCGTCGCTCGATGCAACGTGCCGGCTGGGCGGCAATTCCATTTTCCCCGACCCTCAATCCGAAACGACAACCTGCACCTTAACCCTCAACTTTTAGTTAACATGGCTGAAATCAAACGAACGGAACTCTTCGGCAAACTGGATCCCGTCGCCTACAAAGCGATTGAAAGCGCGACTGTTTTTTGCAAAGTGCGCGGCAATCCCTATGTGGAGCTCGTCCACTGGCTCAACCAGATCATCAGCACGGAAGAAACCGACATCCATCTCATTCTCCGCCACTTTGAAGCCGACGCGTCCCGCCTCTCGGCGGATCTGACATCGGCCTTGGACCGTCTGCCGCGCGGAGCGACGGGCATCCGCGATTTTTCGCCGCAGATTGAGTTGGCCATCAAAGAAGCGTGGATGCTCAGCACGCTGCTCTTCAAGAGGGGAACCATCCGCACGGGCGATCTGCTGCTGGCTTGCCTGCGAACCGACGAACTCCGCCACAGGCTGGCCGAGATTTCGCCTCAATTCGCCAAGGTGAAGGAGGAGCAGCTGTCGGATCATTTTTACTCCATCACCAACGGCAGCCGCGAAGAAGGGTGCAGCTCGGCAGCCTCCGGCGGGCTTGCCACCGACAGTGTCGGCGCCGAATCAGGCGCCATGGCTCCGGCGGAACTCGGCAAACAGGAGGCGCTCAAGCGCTACTGCACCGACCTGACGGAGGAGGCTCGCCAAGGGCGATTGGACCCGGTCGTGGGGCGCGACGCCGAGGTGCGCCGCATCATCGACGTGCTGCTGCGCCGTCGCCAGAACAACCCCATCCTCACCGGCGAGGCCGGCGTCGGCAAGACCGCCGTCGTCGAAGGGCTTGCGCTGCGCATCGCCGGCGGTGACATCCCGGACATGCTCAAAAACGTGCGCCTTCTCTCGCTGGATCTCCAAGGGCTTCAGGCCGGGGCCTCCATGCGCGGCGAGTTCGAGAATCGTCTCAAGCAAGTCATCGATGAAGTCAAGGCCTCGGACACGCCCATCATCATGTTCATCGACGAAGCCCACAACCTCATCGGCGCCGGCGGCTCCGCCGGACAGGGCGACGCCGCCAACCTCCTCAAGCCCGCCCTCGCTCGCGGCTCCTTCCGTTGCATTGCCGCCACAACCTGGAGCGAATACAAAAAATATTTCGAGAAAGACCCGGCTCTCACGCGCCGCTTCCAAAACATCCTCATCGAAGAGCCCGACGACGAGAAGGCTCACGACATGATGATTGCCGTCGGCCGCGTCATGGCCCGGCACCACAAGGTTCTCATCCTCGATGAAGCCCTGCGCGCCGCCGTCACCCTCTCGCGCCGCTACCTGCCCACCCGCCAGCTGCCGGACAAAGCCGTCAGCCTGCTCGACACGGCCGCGGCACGCGTCGCCTTCTCGCAGAGCAGCGAGCCGGCGGAAATCGAAGACCTGCGCCGCGCCATCGACGCGACGGACGCCCGCATCGCCGTGCTTGAACACGAAGAAAAAGTCGGCCTCGATCGCCGTGCCGAGCTCGCCGAGCTCCGCCGGAAAAAAGCCGACGCCGAGCAGCACCGAGCCGCCCGCCTCGCCGACTGGCAGCGCGAAAAAGACCTCGTCAACCGCGTCGTCGAACTGCGCAACAGCCTCGACTCGGATGAAGCGGACGAGAAGGATGCCGAACCCCGGCGCCGCGAGCTCAAAGAGCGAGAGGCCGAACTCGCCGCGCTTCAGGGCGAACACCCGCTCATCCTCCCGCAGGTGGACGCCCAGTCCGTCGCCGCCGTCATCAGCGAGTGGACCGGCATCCCCACCGGGCGCATGGTCAGCAACGAGTTGGAAAACATCCTGCATCTCGCCGACAGCCTCGGCGAGCGCGTCGTCGGGCAAGACCACGGGCTGCGCATCATTGCAGACCGCATTCTGAGCTCGCGAGCCTCCCTCGCCGACCCTGAGAAACCCATCGCCGTGCTCATGCTCGCCGGCCCCAGCGGCGTCGGCAAGACCGAGACCGCCCTCGCCCTCGCCGAGGCCCTCTACGGCGGCGAGCAAAACCTCATCACCATCAACATGAGCGAATTTCAGGAAGCGCACACCGTCTCCACCCTCAAGGGAGCGCCTCCGGGGTACGTCGGCTACGGCGAAGGCGGCGTGCTCACCGAAGCCGTGCGCCGCAAGCCCTACTCCGTCGTGCTGCTCGACGAGGTTGAAAAAGCCCACAAAGACGTGCATGAAATCTTCTTCCAAGTCTTCGATAAAGGCCGCATGGAAGATGGCGAAGGGCGCCTCATTGACTTCCGCAACACCATCATCCTGCTGACCACCAACGTCGGCACCGATGAGATGATGAGCCTCTGCGCCGACCCCGAGCTCATGCCCACCCCCGAGCAAGTTGCCGAAGCCATGCACGAGGCCATGCTCAAGGTCTTCCCGCCCGCCCTGCTCGGCCGCATCGTCGTCATCCCCTACTACCCGCTCCCGCAGGAAGTTATGGCCAAAATCATCAAACTCAAACTCGGCAAAGTCGCCCGCCGCCTCAAGGTCGGCTACGGCACCACGCTCAGCTGGGGCGAAGACCTCACCGCCTTCGTCATGGACCAAGCACGCCGAGCCGATGCCGGGGCTCGCATCATCGACAACATCATCACGCACAGCATTCTGCCGCGCCTCAGCTCGCTCATGCTCCAAGCCACCCTCGAGCAAAAGAGCTACGGCCAAGCCACCCTTGCGGTGCAGGACGGCAACATCGCCATCACCCTCCAAGACTGAGTCATCCCATGTCGAAGTGCTGCGCCATCGCCCCGCTGTTCGCTCTCCTCGCCCTGTTGCCGCCTGCGGCAACAGCGGCGGAGGTGGAGGAGAGTTATCAGTTTGCCTCGGCGTGGGAAGACAGCTACGATTCCGAAGTTTTTTTGCTTCAGTCAATCACGCTCGACCCGGAACGCGAGCTCGTCTCACCCGCGAACAAATACCTCAGCGCCGACGCGGAAGCCACCACCTTGAGCTTCCGCGCCGAGAGCGGCTTCAGCTCCCCGTGGGCATGCAGCGCCGAGAGCGACATCGGCATCAGCAACCTGACGCTGGAGGCGTCGAGCAACAGCGGTCTCTTCTTCGCCGGGGGCGAGATCAGCCTCAGCTCCGTCACTCTTCTCATCGGAGCTGAGACCGCCGCCGATACGCCCCTCTTCGTCGGCGAAAGCGGCGTCTCGCTCAGCAAGGTCACGATAGACCTCACCGCCTGCGGCGCGGACGCCTTCACCTCCGGCCTGAGCTTCACCCTCTTCGTGACCGGGGGAGAAGCCTTCAGCGACGACGTGCTCAACGACATCAGCCTCATCGGAGCCGACGGCGCCACCACCCATGCCGCCCTCTCGCTCGCGGACGGCGGGCAATCCCTCATCCTCACCCTCACTCCCGAGCCCGGCAGCGCCACCCTCAGCCTGCTGGCCCTCGCCGCCCTGTCCCTGCGCCGCCGCCGCCCCAAGGACTGAACGCTTCGCCCCCTCGAGCTCTCCTCGCCCCCCCCTCACGCTCACCCGACACCTCCCGCCATGACTGAAACCCTCATCACCTACAAGCACAACTTCGCGAGAACGGCGAACTGTGTCATGGAGATCACCAAACTCATCGCAGGCGAGCTTGAACTTTCCGCGCTCTACTCATTCAAGTTTCTCGTCAAAGCGACCGCGACCACGGGCAACCTTGACGACTGCGTGTCGGACGTACAGCAACTCCTCGGGCAACGCATCCAAGTCTCCGTCCGCGTCGGCGGAAGCCCTCTGCAAACGGTCCACGGGCTCATCCTGTCCATTGAATCCACCACACAGTACGGCAAAGGTGAAGACGCCGGCTGGTACCTCTGGACCGTGAGACCCGAGCTCGCCAAGGCCTGCTACTCGCTCGGGCGTCGCGTCTTCGCGGCCTCCGAACTCAGCCCGACAGACACCGAGAGCGCGGCAAATCCCCAAGTCCTCGATTTAAGCTCGGTGCTGACGGCCTACTACAAAGAGCGCTGGAACACCCTCCTGACCTTCAGTGACAAGGCAAAGAAGCGCATCCCGGACACCATCCAAGTCCGCCAGAACGACGAAAGCGATTACAACTTTCTCGCGCGCCTGCTCGCCTCATGGGGGCTCGGCTACACATGGGCCTTCGACGGAGAGCGCGAGGTCGTCAACATCTTTGACGCCACCGATACCGCCGCCGATCGAAGCCCGGGAGGCTTTCCGGCAGACCCGGCGGATCTGCCGACCATCCGGCCCGTCTCTGCCGGCGCCTCGATGTGGAAGCTCAGCTTCGGCGTCCAAAACCTGAAGGGCGAGGACACCCTCTTGGTTGAGAATTACAACGCACCGCAACCGGGCAAGGCAAGCTGCGTCAGCCTGCACGACGAAAGCTGGGATCAGAACCTCGGCAAAGCGTTCGCCCGCCCAACGGACAGCATCCACCGCAGCGGCAACGACAACGGGCACACCTGCCACGGAGCCGTGCGCGTCAGAGACCTCGCCTCCTCCGCCAACGCCCTCAAACTTCGCCTAGGCGGACAAGTGACATGGGCGACCAACACCGCGCAGTACCGAAACACGCAACGCTACTACATCACCCGCATGCACGTCAGCGCGGCGAATCAGTCATGGGATGCGATCATTGACGGGCGAGCGCCGGATGAACAATCCGGGCTCGGCGTCCTGCCGAAGCCCGTGCGGCTCAACAACGCCCCGGATCTCAGCGATGAAGAACTCATCATCGGCGACGCTTGGCCGGAGCCCCGCATGCGCTACTTTCTGGCCGTCGTCGAAGACGGCAGCACCTACATCGCCGGCACGGACAGTTCGGGTAAGCCCATCGACAGCACCCTGCCCCGTCGCAACCTCTGTCGAGTTCGCGAAATCGCCGCACAAACCATCGCGACATCCGACGGCGAAAAGATGACGCTGGCAAACACCCTCTGGGTCGAGCTGGGCTCGCCCTTTGCCGACAACGACAGCGGGCTGCTCACCCGCCCCCGCAAGGGCAACGTGCTTCTCTGCCTCGATCGCGGCGACATGAGCATCCCGCTGGCCATCAGCTCCCTCTTCCGCGACAACAATGCCGCACCCTTTGCCGAGCTCCACACGCTGAATCGCAAGACCCGCAACAATGCGGAAAGCAACGCCACCGACTACTCCGCCGTCACCCTGCGCAACCGCACCCGCGTTCCGGCACGCGACTTCCTGCTGGAGAAAGACGAGCTGAGCCAAACCGAGCTCGACCTCAACGTCCGCGACGGCTCGACGGGCATCGGCGGCAGCACGGCCACCACTCGCTATGACGTTCAGGCCACGCGCCCCATCTCCGTCAAAGAGCTGGCCTCAAACCGCCTTCCCTTCAACCAAATTCAGATGGTATCGCTGGACAACGGCGTGCAGCCCGTTGAGCAAAAGGATGCCATCAGCAAGGTCTACCTCTCCAGCGCCGTCGTGGAAACCATCGCCGGCATGGCGATGGATATGGACAACTCCTCCTACGTCATGGCGGGAGCCGCTAAAGACGCCCTCAACACGCTCAACGCCCCCATCACACGGCCGCATTTCGAAGGCATCAGCATGTACACCAACAGCGATTTGCTGCTGCAATCCGCCGACCATCAAATCATCAACGCGGGCGGAGAAATCGTCGTCACCGCGGCACAAGCCATCACCCTGCGCGTCGGGAGATCCTCCATTCGAATTTCAGAAGACGGCGTTGAAATCTCCTGCCCCGCCGGGCTGGTGCAAAATCCCGGAGCCTATGCACCCTATCATAGCGGCGAGACAGCGCAAATCGTCAAATGCTCCGGCAACACGGGAATGGCACTGGGCGGATCCATCCAAGTCGGCACCAGCGGCGTCACCGTCAAAGGGCCCTATGTCACCAACTTCGCCACCAACATGTTCAAGGCGTCAACCTTCTTGGGCTCCTCCTTCACCGTGTCCGACTACGCAGCCAAGCTCTACGCCCCCTCCACAACCATCGTGGGCGGAGCTGCCTTAGTAGACAGCGTCCACAATCTGGTCACGGGCGGAGTCGTCAAGAGTCTGGCTTTTGACACAAGCCTGTCCGAAACAAGCTCCTCCGTTGCCTACACCGGCCCCTTGGTCGACGGACACAAACTCGCAAATCCCGAACTTGCCAACTGTGTAGGTACCATCGCCTCCCTGCTGGCCGGGGGAATCGACCTGGTCCTAACCTTGATGGGGCATGCGAAAAACGGTGGTCAGAACTACAAAAACCTCGTTTCCCTTACGGGGAGTCTGATCAAACTCTCCCCGAAAACCCTCGAGGAATACGCCGTCAGCATGAAACGCTATGCTGCGTCCATGTCGGACAACGTGGCCCCCTTTGCAGGCTTCAAGGCTCTTCAGATGCGGACAGGATTGGGTGACATGGCCTCCAACCTAGCGAAGGTCATCTCATCCTCCCTGAAGACGTCCAACACTATGACCGCCAAGATCAATGCTGCGATCGCCGCCAAAATGTCGCACACGAAGCAGTGGAAAGAACATCAGGATCTCTTCACCCTCATCCAAGGCATCCTCTGCGCTGAAGCAACCATGGAGGAAGAGTACGGCAAGCACGAAAACAAAGAGCTCGATGAAGAACGGAGCAAGGCTCAAAAGGAAAGCTCAACGGGCAAAGGAGGTGCAGAAGTTCATACCCTACTCGCTTCCCTAGGCTTGCTCGGAGTCACCGCCCTCATTGAAGCCGCCTGTAAAATCATGATCAGCCGGACGAGCCTTGATGTCGCCGGCACGGCGGAAGAAACGCTCTACCGGAAGACGACAGCCCTCAGAAAGAATGAGGTCGAAGGCTCAACGGTAAGCAGTGTTTTGGAAGAGAACATCCACGCCGTCAACTTCAAAAAAGAAACCGTCATCGGTGATGATCAACAGGTCAGGCAAACCGTCATGACCGTAGATACCAATCGTCAAAGCGTGACGTTCATGCACTCCAACGAAATCGGCGACACCCGCACCTCCGTCCAAACCGTCACCGAGAGCTTGCGGCAACAAGCCAGCAACGCCGAGCTCCACAGCGGTGTGGAACAGCATGCCTGAAACATTCTCAAACGGAAACTCATCACATGAGCTGGAACGGTCATCAATTCAGCAAGCCCTGCATCTTCCTGCACCAAGAAAGCTTGGCCGACACCATGATGCTCCGCGGGTACGCACCGGAAGACGAAGTACAGGAGCTCTTCCCCACCGATCAAATCGGCAATGAGCTGGCACTTCAAATCCTGCTGATGCACGGAAAGACGGAAGCCGCCGTCAATCTGCTCAGCGCCTGCCTCATCCCGCGCGTCGGCGTCTGGTGGGCATACCTCTGCCTGCAACTGGTGCAGGATGACATTCAACAAGATCTGGCCAAAGACGGGTGCACCCCCACGGAGCGCCGACAAAAAAGCGTTGACGCCTTGGCGGCCAAGCTGACCGATACATCCGGTATCGAACAAGACATCAGCGAGCGCATGAAAAGCATCGAGCAACTAAGATCCGAGCTCGAAGAAAAAGTCAAAAACCGCGACTACCTGACACCCGACCAGCGCCTGGAAGTCAAGCTTAACTACATACGGCAATTCATGGAACAAATGCGAGACGCACTCCCTCAGGACGTGCTCGGAGATCCCAACGCCCCCTTGCCCATGGAGGACGTCGTCAACCAATTCAAAGAGATGGCCCTTCGGGAGCTGGATCAATACCATGAGTCCCTCACCCCCAAGCCGGAAGAGGAGCACCCTCTGTCCTTCGGTCCCGTCTATAGGGCCCTTGAAGAGAAAACCCAAGCCATCAAGCCTGCACTCGATGAGGAAATGGGCAAACACTTCCCTCTGAAGCTCAAGGGACTGCCGCCCCTGCCCTCAGCGTCAAAAAAAGCGGCTGCCGTGCAAGCAGCACGGCGCTGGCTGCTCGTGCCCTCCGATGAGAACGGGCAACTCGCCTGCCAAGCCGCCATCGAGGCCAAGAGCGGGCCGGAGTCCATGCTGGCTTACGCCGCCTTCTGGAGCTCGACCAACCTCAAAACCGAAACAGGCATCGCCCCCACAAACCCGGCGCTTCCGCCTATAGGCATCAGCAAGACGCTCCTTCAACTGGCTCTGCAGGAGGGAGGAGAAATGGACTATGATGAGCGATATCGGCGCTTTCTCGAGCTGGGCATCGAGTGCGCCGATGGCACCTGCACCTGGGACGAGCATGGGCAGCCCGTACGCACAGACCCTACAGCCCCCGCTTCAAACGCCGCACCTGCGGACGACAGTGTCTTTCACGCCCGTTCCGGCTTCGGGCGTCATGCGTAACGCAACAGCACTCACCTCTTCATGAGTCTTAAATTAACACTAACGCTCTTCAACGACGCAGAAGCAAGTCCCGAGAATAACGGGACTAACGCCGCAAGCGCTCAAGACCATCTCAACATCACACCTACCCGCATTCTGTCCGGTCAAGAGGCGGTCTCATCGCTCTACGCCTACGATATTCTCGTCAAAACCGCCGAAGAGCCGGATACCATCCTGACGCAGCTCGGCAAGCGCATCAGTCTGCACGTGCAGGAAGGGGAGCGCGTGCTGCACTCCCTCTATGGCGTCGTCATGAGCATCGAATCAACGCTGAGCTACACCACCGCCGAAAGCGAGCTCACCGAGGCGGGAAAAGAGCTCTCGTGGTACAAGTGGACCATCCGCCCGGCTCTCGCCAAAGCGTGCTACTCACGCAACCGATTGGTCTACAGCGCTAAAGAAATCCAAAACATCGATATAACGGGGATAGATAAAACGGCCGCGCCTGCTGAAAAGCTGCTGCATCTGCTGGTGTCTCGCTGGGGGAGCGGAGACCTCACCATCAGCAGCAAAGCCAAGAGCCACCTACCGGCCTTCATCCAGCTTGTCCAAAACGACGAAAGCGACTACAACTTCTTCTCCCGCCTGCTGGCCGCTTGGGGACTAGCCTACGTCTGGACGATGCCCGCCGAAGAGCAAGGTGCCGTTCCGAAAGAAAAACTCTGCATTTTCGACGCGGTTGAAGCGGATCGCGAGCCCTTCACGGCCAAGGGGCAAGACGAGGCTCCGGCCGTCATGGTGCCCGTCTCTTCCCGCGCGACGCTGTGGAAGGCCAACTACGGCATCCGGCATCTGAAGCAGGGGGAAATCGCCCTGCAAAATTACAATCAGGGCAGCACGGATGCCGCAAAGCCCGCCTCCTGCGCTGTTCTGTACAGCCTGCACGACGACACTTGGGATCAGCTGAGCTCGGCGCCCGATGCCAAGCGACTGCTGGCCACGCTTCAGGCAGCCCGCAGTCACGGCAGCTACTGCCGTGGTCACTACCGCTACCCGAACGGCAGCGAAGCCTTTCAGGCGCTGGCCGTCGGGCACAAAATCAAGTGGAAAAACGGCACGCATCCCCAGTGCCGCCCCTCCGCAGAATGCGTCATCATACGCCAAACCATCACCGCCACCGATAAGAGCTGGGCTGTCACCATCGAAGGCATGCCGGCGGACAGCGACCTTGCCATCGGTCTGCTGCCGCGCCCCGTGCAAACAGAGGATCGCCCCGGACTTTCGGATAGCCCGCTGCAGGAGGCTGCCTCCTGGCCGGAACCGCACATGCGCTGCTTTCTCGCCGTTGTGGAAGACGCCTCCTGCTACGGCGATGAGAGCTCCCGCAACCTCTGCAAAGTCCGCGAAATTGCCGCATGGGGCGCGGGAGAAGGGCAAGAGGCTCAGCTCTCCAACACTCTTTGGGTCGAAATGGCCTCTCCCTATGCCGATAAAAACAGCGGACTTCTCGCCCGCCCCCGCAAGGGGAACGTCCTCGTCTGCCTCGACCGCGGCGACCTGAGCATCCCCATAGCCCTCACCTCCCTTTTCCGCGACAGCAACGCCGCCCCGCTGGCGCGGCTCAAAACCCTCAATCGCCGGACGCGGCAGAAGGCAGACTCAACCACGGATTTGTCCGCCGTCACCCTTCGCAACCGCACCCACCTGCCGGAACGCACCTACACCGATCCCGCGGCCCCCTCCGGCCAAGAAATCGACTTGGAAGTGGAAAGCGCGGGCAGCCCCAACGGCACGACGGAGGCCGGGGCCGCCACGCGTCCGATGTCCGTCACGGATCTGGCCGCCAAGCCTCTACCGTTCAGCCAGATTCAGCTCATCGCTCTCGACAACGGCGTCAAACCCGTCGAGCAGAGCGAGCACATCACCAACACCTACCTCTCCAGCAGCATCGTTGAAACCGTCATGGGCTTCGTCTCCGAGGCGGATTCTTCCGGCGGCTACGCCATGGCCAATGCGGCTCAGGATGCACAAGAGATATACAACAGCCCCGCCACCCGCCCGCATTTCGAAGGAGTCAACATCTACTCCAACAGCGATGTTCTGCTGCAATCCGCCGATCACCAGATCATCAACGCCGGCGGAGAAATTGTCGTCACCGCGGCACAGGGAATCACCCTGCGCGTCGGCAAATCCTCCGTCCGCATCACCGAAGCGGGCATTCAAATCACCAGCGCCACCGGCAAAGTGCTCCATCCCGGCGCCTACCCGGCCTACAACACGGCAGACGACAGCCAGGCCACGCACCTGCTGAGCAACGCCGGTCTGCCCATGAGCGGTTCGATTCTCGTCGATTCCAGCGGCGTCGTCACCAAGGGCCCCTACATCACCTCCATCGCCACGAATCAGGTTAAATCGTCCACGGTGCTGGGCTCCGTCTTTGCCATCACGGACTTCTCCGCCAAGCTCTACGCGCCGGAAATAACCGTCATCGGCGGTGCAACCATCCAAGACACCGTTTTTAACGGCGTCATCAACGGGGCGCTGGCCATCAAAGATTACGTCTCGACGGCCGGCGGCAGCGACGCCATCTACAGCGGCACGCTGCAGGACGGGTGGAAAACCGCCGGGCTGACGACTCTCGATTTCGCGGGCTCGGCCGTCACCACCGTCAAACAGGCACTGGGGTGGCTGGGAGCACTGAGTTTCACCAGCAAACTCTCCTCGCTCGTATCCGTCACCGGCAGCATGGTCAAGCTCAACGCCACCTCCATGACCCAATCCTCGCCCCAAATCTGGAACTACAACAACCATTTGATTGAAACTAACACGCCCTTGGCGGGTTTCTTTGCAATGAGCGAGCGCGCATCCATGTCGAACATCATCAAAAAAATCCCCACGAACTCATGGATGTTGGCGGGAATTGCCTCCGGGGGCGCGAGTCTGGCCGGAGCCTTCGGAGGCTCGGCCTTCGGAGGCAGCAAGGATAGCCCGGACAGCTTCACCAAACCGAATGCCACCGACCGCCCGAAGACGGCATCATTCAAATCCTCCAACGGGCTGGGGAGCTCGATCGGAGCCGGTGTCGGCTTGGCTCTCGGTGCCGGAGCTGCGGGCCTGACGGCGCTTCTCGACAAAAAAACAACCGAGCAAGTCATGAACAAGCTCGCCAACCTCTGCTACCTCTCCAAACGCAACCTGACCTTGGGCATGGAAGAGGTGCAAACGCTCAAGTCAAATCAAACGACACTTCAGGCGGAAATTGACGCCGTCGACAAACAGGAACTCGCCCTCAAAAACGACTCGGCATCGGCCAGCGCAAGCGATCAAAGCGTTGTTGCCAGCAGCGATAGCGTCTCGGCGAGCGAACGCGCGGTGTCGGACGCGTCCGAAGTCGTCAGCGATGTCAGCAGCAGCGTCAGCCAGAGCGAGCAAACCCTCTCCGCCACGCAACAGGCGGCTTTGTCCACCGCCTCCGACTCGCTGGCCACGACAACCGGCACGCAACTCAACGTCTGATTCTCATTCATGTCCTGGAACGGCAAACAATTCTACAACCCCTTCATCATGCTGCACCGGGAGGATCTCTCCTCCACCTTGCACTACCGAGGCTATGCCCCCGCAGATGAGGTGCTCTCCCTCTTCCCCTCCGAACAGATCAGCAACGAGCTGGCTCTCCAAATCCTGCTCACGCAAAACCTCATCGAGGAAGCCGTCAACCTGCTCTGCTACGCCATCATTCCCCGGGTGGGCGTGTGGTGGGCCTACCTGTGCCTGCGCATGGTCAGTCAGGACCTTGCTCAGGATCGGGCGCGCGACGGCCTCTCCCCGGAGGAGAGGCGCAAAAAATCCGCTCTCGACCTCGCGGCCAAACTGAGCGACACGTCGGATATTCAAAGCCTCGTCGATTCGCAGAAGAAGCATATCGACGAAGCGGCTCAGCAGCTCGAGGACGAAGCCCGACAACAAAACTATCTCGACCCGGCCAAGCGCATCGAACTCAAGCTCGCATGGGTCAATCAAGCCTTTGCTCAGCTGCAAGCCTCACTGCCTCCCGGCTCTCTCGGCAGTGCCGACGGGCCGATGATCATGGCCGATATCGTCAAGAGCATGCAGGAATCCGCCAACCGAGACTTTGAGCAGCTTGTGCAGCGCGTCTCTCCGTCTGAGCCGCCGATGGACATCCCGTCCTCCGACCGGATATTCGAAGCCGCGCGCGCCAAAACCCGCGCTGTTCCGGCAGCCGTCGAAGGCGAGATGAAAAAACATTTTCCCCTTCAGCTCAAGGGGCTGCCGCCCCAACCTTCTCCGGCAACGAAAACGTCGGCCGTAGAGGCCGCTCTGCGCTGGCTGCTGGTTCCCAGCGATGAGAACGGGCAGCTCGCCTGTCAGGCCGCCATGGCCGCCCAAAACGGCCCGGAATCCATGCTTGCCTACGCCGCGTTCTGGAGCTCGACAAACCTCATGACCGAGACCGGCCTCGCTCCGACCAACCCCACACTGCCGCCCATGGGTCTCAGCAAGACGCTCCTACAGCTCGCCCTGCTGGAAGGCGGCGACATGGACTATGACACCCGCTACGCCAAGTTTCTCGAACTGGGCATTCAGTGTGCCGACGGCACGTGCACGTGGGATGAGCACGGCGAGCCCGTCCGCTCGGATGCGGAAGAAACGCAGCGTTCCGATGATAGAGACTTGCGCGCACGCTCAGGCTTTGGTAGAATGTGACAAGGCGCTTCGACAATGATGATAACACGGTTCGCATCACAGCTTCTTCCGCACGCGCTGGCGCTTCTTTTGCTGCTGCCGGCCTGCTCGTGGCGTGACCCGATGCTTCCGGTCAGCATCCGCGATCAACGCAGCCGTACGACAACGGCCGCCTTTGTCGATCTCTACGCCGTGCGCGGGGAAATGGAGCAGCGCCGCCAAACGATTACACCCGTGGATGAGTACTTTGCCACCTTGGGCCGCAGCTCCCGGCCGCAGGACATCCGGCGCATCATTCTGGATGCCGCAACGCCCGGCGCCACCATCTTCCCGGATCAAGACGCCACGGGGCGCCTCTGGCAGGAGAAGGGTGCAGACATCCTCATCGCCGTCACCCCCAAACCCGAACGGCGCTCCACCAGCGCCGCAGACCCGCGCCGCGTCACCTGCCCCCTGCACCGCTCGGCTTACCCGGCCGGCACGCAGAGCCTGCTCATCATGCTGACCGACGGCGGGCTCGTCGTCCGACCCTCTGCCGAGCGCCTCCGGCCGCCGCCCCTCCCCTCGGCTCCTTCATCCTGATCCCGCCGCTTTTACCCCATCCTCTCGGCTTTCACCATCCTCTCGGCTTTTCACCTTCCGCTCAGCTCTTCATCCGCACCCCCGAACCTTCTCGATTCCAGCCTATGCCCACGCCTATCATGGTCACGACCGGCACCTCCGTTACCGGCGATCTCATCACCGGCACAGCCCCCACCTTTCTCGTCAAGGGTCTGCCCATCGCCACCATCACTTCGCCCGTCTCCGGGGCTGCCTGCACCGGCGTCATCGCCGGCAGCACGGCCGTCAACAAAATCGTCCACGGTCTGCCCATGGCCAACATCACGTCCATGGCCTCCGGCGTCAACCCCGCCACGGGGGTTCCCGTCACCACCTCAGCCATGGTCACCGCGGGCATCACGTACATCTGCTGATTCTCCCTCTACTTTTCTGACTGCAACTCAACAAGACTCACTGCTCGTTCGCATGCGAAAACTCTTCCTCCTGCTTGTCGGCTCGCTGGCTCTCACCGCCTGCCAATCCTCGGCGCCGCGCGAGTACAACCTCAGCGTCGCCTACGATCCCATCACCATCGAGCGCTTCCGCGTCTTTCCCTCCGTGGAAGTCGACATCGTCGAGGCCAACGAAACCACCCTCAAGCAGCTCGAACAAACCGAAATCGACGACTACTTCGACCCCTCCAATGTGCTCCGAGACTCACTCCGCAAGAAAACCTTTTACTTCAGTGAGGAGGATTATGAGAAAAAGACTCTCGGCCGCGATGACAAGGTCTGGAAGACCTGGTTGGAGAAGCGCGGAGCCAGCCATCTCGTCCTCTTCATCAATCTGCCCCGCGACGGTGCCAAAGGACCGGATATGCGCCGTCTGACGCTGCCCTTGGCGGCCGATCGCTGGGACGGTACGGATATCGAAGTGTCCATCATCCCCGCAGGGCTCCTCTTGCAAACCCCGCTCAAGCCGGAAGATAACTGATTCGCGATTTACCCACATCTTCATTGATTTTCCCCATGTTGCAATATCCCCCTTCATTGAGTTGGACCGACGGCGTCTTCCTGCGCCCGCACCACTTTCAGCAGGCGCAGCAGAGCCACGCCATGACCCGCAACAGCGATCTCTGTCTGGCTTTGCCCTACGCCTACGGCCTCGCGCAGCTCGAGATTGATGAGACGGCCCTCGAGCACTTCCACTTCAGCATCCGCTCCCTGCAGGCCATCCTCCCCGGCGGAGAGTCGGTGGACTTGCCGCGCAATGCGGTAGCAGAGGCTCTCGATCTGAGCTCGGAGCTCAGCAGTGCTTCATCGCTGACGGTTTATCTGGCCGTTGCGCCGCTGCGCGAAGGAGAGGACAACCTGTCCGCGGGAGCCGCCGCCGGGTCTCCGCCCAGACGCTACGAGGCGCAGCCGCAGCCGTGCTATGATATCAATGCGGGCGGCAACGAGCAGCCGATTATGTTCCGCCGTCTGCGGCTGCTGCTCTCCACCCGGCCCGAGACGCTGCCCGGATACGAGAAATTGCCGCTCATGCGTCTGCGCTGTCGGCGCAGTGCGGACGGCCGGCCCTCGCTGAGCCGCGATGAAAGCTATGTTGCCCCTTCGCTCACGCTCAGCGCGGCCCCGGAGCTCGTGCAGCGCCTCGATGCCCTCTGCGAACATCTCGACGGCATCGCCGTCAACTTGGCGACCTCCCTGAGGGAACGCGACATGCAGATGCCCCAGCGAGCCGTCGAAAGGCTGGAGAAGATGCTCAAAAGCGCCATCGTGCAATCCTCCCTGTGCGCCCTGCGGCAGCTCGCGGCCCTGCCTTCCGCCGCACCGCAGGCTCTCTACACCGAGCTCTGCCGACTGCTGATGCAGTTGGCAGCCTTCAGACCCCTCGAAGAGGCTCCCCGGCCCGCTCTCTACCGTCATGATGACTGCCTGCCGCTTTTCGCCCAAGTGATTGAAGCCATCTATCGCCTGACGGCCTCGGAGGCCACGGAGTGGTGCGTGCGGGTGGAGCTGCGGCACGATGAGGCGGCGCACGCTTGGTTCGGCGAGCTGAAGAAGGAGTGGCTTGAGGCCGTGCGCTGCGTCTGTGTCTGTGTTCGCAGTGAGCAGCCGCCGCGTCGCGTGGCCGATCTGGTGGAGGCGGGAGACGCCTTCAAGCTCACGGCCGCTTCTCAAAGCAGCATGCGCATCCGCGGCGTTCGGCTGGCGGAAGAGCGCATGCCCTCGCCGCTGTTGCCCGCAGGCGACAGGCGCCTGTGGTTCTGCTCGAATCGGCCGGAGCAGGATGACACTTGGCTTGATATTGCCGATGAGCTCAGCTGCGCGCTGACCTGGAGCCCGCAGATGCTGCCCGACACGCAGGCCGAGCTCTACCTGATTCTTTCAGCCCCCGCCCGACAGTCATGACCCTCTGCGAGCTCTTCACTCCTCTCATCTCCTACATGGTCTCCTGCCGCAGCGAGGCGGCTCGCGGCAAGGCTCCCGAACAGGAGCTGCTCATGAGTCACCTCATGCGAGAAATGGCCCGCATCCGCAAGACGGGTGCGGCATCGCGTGAGCTGAATCAGGAGGCCTTGGAAGACGCCTGCCGCTACACGGCCTTCTACATTGATTACATGGTGCATGAAGGAGCCTTCCCCTACGCCCGGCAGTGGCAGGATGTGGGGCGCAGTCGGTACAACGAGCTCGCCGGCGACGAGAAGTTTTTCGACTACATGCGCCGCTGGCTTGAGGAAGACACACCGCAGGCGCGCGAGCACCTGCGGCTGATGTATGACATGGTGGCCAGCGGTTTCTCCGGCTCTCTGGGCAGGCGAAGCGTGCGCCTCGAAGAGCTGATGCGCCGTACAGCCGAGATCCTGGCCATCATGCCGGAGGAGGAAGCAACTCGGACACTCTTCGGACAGCAGGCGGAATCGCCCGCCCGGCTCGCCAGCCCCCGCAACCCCGTTCTCCGTGGGCTGTGCATCTGCGGGATCGGCGCCGCCGCTCTGGTGCTGGCCTGCATCTACTACCTGCACAGCTACCGCAGCGCAACAGACTCCCTTCGCCATGAGCTGAGCGAAACGCAGAAGCTCATCGAGGCGAAAGCCATGCGCCACGCGCTCAATGCGGACACGCTCGTCGCCGTCCGTGAACGCAAGCAGCCGCGCGACGCCAACGCCGAGAACAAGGCCGACCTCGCCCCGGCACCCCGTGCGCTCCCATCGCCGCAGCCCTCCGCTGCCCCGCCGCAACAGACGCCGCAAACGACGTCGACTGCGCCCTCAGACGGCTCGACTCGGACGGCGCCGGCTGCGCCCCCCGCCGAAGAATCGGGCGCCGAACCCGCCCCCGATAACAAAGAGCAGACCTCATCCTCGGCGGAGACAAAATGACGGACGATTCCGCTGCCGCCCCCTCTTTTCCGAAACCTCACCCCTCACCTCTCACTCACCCGAAGCGTTTGCGCCCGGACCTCTCTGACGCCCAGCCATGAGTTTGACCGATTCCCCCTCTGACGCCGCGACCTCCGCCCTTGCCCGCACCCAAGATTGGGGCTGGACGGAGTGGACGCTCTGCATCATCGCAGTGCTTCTGATCGCCTTTGTGCTCTACATCGCCGCGCGCATGATCATCCACCGTCGGCGCCTGCACCGCATGGTGGGCACCATGCGAGAAGATTTACTGCTGCGGCGCGAGCTCGCCGCCATGGCTGCGGGCAAAGATCTCAAATCGCAGCAGCGCGAGCAGTTCATGCGCGTCGAGAGCATCCGCATGGATTTGGACGCCGCACGCAAGGCCATGGCCGCGCAAGGCATCAACCCGCAGCGAACGGCCTCTTGGCTTCTGCTCGGCGAACCGGGCTCGGGCAAAAGCCGACTCATGGAGCAAGGCGGCATCGCCTACCCGGCCGGCATCAATGACTTCTCGCGCGCGGCCGAGGCCACGTCGACCTTCAACCTCTGGCTCGCCGAAAAGGGTGTCATCTGGGATATCGGCGGACGTCTTTTCCTGAGCCGCTGGGGCGGTCGGCAAGATCAGGAGTGGCAATTCTTTCTCGAGCAGCTGCACGGCATCTACCGCAACAACCTGCCCAGCGGTGTCATCCTGACCATCCCGGCGGACGCCCTGCTGCTGGACTCCGCCGAGTTGCGCGACCGCAAAATCACCCTCATTGCCGAAGAAATGCGGGCGCTGAGCCGCATCACCGGCGTATATTGCCCGGTTTGGGTCCTCGTCACCAAATGCGATCAAATCGAGGGATTCTCCGAATTTTTCTCCCTGCTGTCAGACGAAGATTGCGAGCAGCCCTTGGGCTGGAGCAATCCGCGACCGGATGAGCCCTACGACACGGCATCGACGGATCTCGCCTTCGACCGCCTCGTTGAACACCTCAAGACCCTGCGCGGCTCACTGGCCCTGCACCCCGGCGTCTGGGAGCAGGCCGCCACCGGCGAAAATCGAGGAGACCTCATGGCTCCCATCTGGCTCTTGCCCGACAAAGTGGAGGAACTGCGGGAAAACCTCAAGCGCTACCTCGCCGGCATCTTCACCCACGTCCGCCACAAGAAGCGCCATCGCGGGCTCTTCCCCTTCTGCGGCTTCTGGCTCACGGCCACGCTCGACAAGCCCGTCACCACCACGGAGCGCGTCGTCTTTGAGAAGAAGGACGGCAAACTCCACCCCGTTCTCCTGCCGCCCCGCGCCGAGAACAGCGCTGCGGCGGGCATCAGCGCCCGCGCATCCGAACTCGGCAGTGACAGTTTAGTGGCCGAGTGTGAGAAAATCCTCTCGCTGGCCTCACCGCGCCACTACTTTACCCGCCAACTGCTGCAAAAACATATTCTGGGCACGACGGAGCAGAGCGACTACACGGACGAGGCTCTCCGGCGCATCCGGCGCCCCTACGGCGCGAGCGGCATCGCGCTCGCCTCTGCGGCAGCGGCGTTGACGTGCTGGTCCGCGCTCCAGAGAAGCAGCCTCGAGCAACTCGCGAAGCGCGACCTCTCCTTCTGGGCCAACACCCACCAACTCTTCCGCAGCAACAGCATCGACAACGCGCCCCTGCTGGGTATCCGGCAGGGAGAACAGATTCCGCTGACAACACAGACCGTCCCCGGCACGACCGTATCGCGCCGCGAGTACCTCTACATCATGACCAACATGTCCAGCGTCCCGGCGCCTCTCCCGCTCTTCTGGAGGCCGGCCTGTTGGATTGTCGATCACGAAGCATCGCCGCAGCTGCTCAAGAGCTACAAAGATTTCATCGACAAAGCCACCGTCGTCACCATGCTGATGCAGCCGGCCGTCAGCACCGCCCGCGGCACCTTCATCCACCGCGCCGACCAAGGCGGCGAGCAGCTTCCCGACTGGCAGCCCGACGACACGGCTTGCTTCTCCACCCTGCTGCAAATCACTCGCTACGGCATTCTGCTGCTGAACGGAGAAAGCGTGCAGGATGACGTCAACTACTCGCTGCTCATCCGCCCGGAGAGTCAATCGGGTCGCGATGCCGCCGTCCGTGCCCTCTGGCTCAACAGCTATGAGCACAACAAAACCCTCGGCACCATGACCATCCTCAACGGATACCTCCGCCCGGTCTCCATTGAGGCAGCCCAAGCCATCACCAAAGCAGCCTCCCTATACTGCGCCGAGGTCGACGACCTGAGCATCTACCCCTCTCTCAACTACGGGCAAATGCTCAGCCTCATTGCACAGGCCAAACAGCTCCACCAAACCCACGGCGAGATGCTCGAGCTGGAAAGAGCCTTTGCCGAAGCTGTCCGACGTGAAGACTCTGCCACGGCCGAGGACTGCATCCGCCAATGGCAGCAGCGCTACCAATCGGCCCGTCAACAGGCCGCCGAACTCTCCGAAATGGAAGAGCGCCTGCAAATTCGAGACGGAAGCTCGCTGCGCCGCGCGCTCGAAAAGGTGCGCCGCGCGCTCAGCGATGCCTTGGCGCGCGACCTGCAAAACTTCCAAGACCTCGACCAAGCGCTGGGCAGCTCTCACAACGCGGACTTCCTGCACAGTCAACTCTCCGCTCTCACAAGCTCCGTCACGCAGGCTCTCACCAAGCTCTCCGCAAGCGACGAGGAACTGCTGAGCGATGACATCTGCCGCTTCTGGGATCGCGATGAAAGCCGAGAGCCCGCCACACGGCCTTGGAAGGTCGCGATGGAGCGCGCCGACCGCCTCAACGCTCTTTTCTCCTTCCCCATCCCCGTCGGTCTGCCGGAGGAAACCTTCCAGCACCGCATCGGCCGCGTTCAGGAGGCTCGCAAGCAATATGACGCAGCCGTCCGCGAGCTCGGCTCGCCCGAAGGCAGCGCTCTGAATGCCACCTGCTGGGAGCAAAATTGGAACAGGCTGGAACGCAGCGTGCTCATCACCTGGCTCGCGGAAGCCCCGCACAGCAACGTCGAAGTCCTCGTGCCTGAGCCGGGAGCAAAAGTTGCACGCAAACTCCCCTCCATGCCCTACACCGCCGCGAGCCGCACCTCCATCAACCCCGTCTACGAACCCGGGAGTGCCAATCGCCGCATGACCGACCTGCTCGCGCTCTCGGACTACGTCCGCAGCAAGACCGACACGGGAGCAGCGGACGGGGAACTGAAGCGAGCCCTTTCCCGCGTGGATGACGCCTGCCAGCATTACCTGACCGACTACGTCATGTACTGGGTTGAGACCATCCCCTCCTACTACCGCATCAGCGGCATCCGCAACTGGGCCGAGTACGTGCAAAGCGGCGAAGTCCTCTACTCGGCCGACGTCGGCTCCATCCTCTACGAGCTCGACGACCTCATCTACGATGCCCTCGATCTGCCCTGCCTCATGGATGAGGAACGCTTCCCCCAACTCACCTCCATCCGCGAGCTCATCCTGCGGGCCAAGAAGGCTCTCGACATCGAGACGCGTCGCAACTTCCAAATATCCGCCGACTACATCAGCAAACTCAGTCTCAAGCCCGACCGTGCCTGGAAGTTCCTCATCTCTCAGCCTGTCGACAAACTCATGAGCAACTACTGGGGCTCGTGGTATCCCGCGCAGGGCAACTCCTCCTTCCTCTGGTGGAACAGCTACCTGCTCCACGGCATGCTTCTGCTCAAGCAAGAGGCTGCGGCGGCCATGCAGGATGACATCTCGGCCTGCCTCGCCGATGCGCGGCGCTTCCCGCTTTGCAACACTTCCCAAAGAGGCAGTGAAGATATTTTGACGCCCTTTGACATCAACGACCTCTACGACAGGCTGGGCGCCGTGGCTCACCTGACGGACCCGCAGCGCGAGGCGGAAATCGCCAAGCAGGCGGCGGCCCGCAGCATCCCCGAGAAGTCTGCCTCGCTCGATCTGAGCATCGCGAGCAGCCACGATGCAGGACTGCGCAAGCTCACGGACGTGCTCATTCTGCTGGCAGATCCTTCGTCCGAGCTTCGCTGCATTCCCGTGCTGCCTTCATCAGACCTGCGCGCCTCGGCCATCACGAGCGGGGACGACCTCAAGCGAATCATCCCCGTCGGGCGGCGCTTCCCCTACTGCCGCATTCTCTGCAACGGCACGCCGCTCACAGGCAGATTCAACCTCAATCGCCAAAACGATGAAGACCTCCCTCTGCTCTCCGAAAGCATCGCCGCCTCCAGCGGCAGTCTGCAGTTTGAGTTTTACCGGCACTCCGACTCAAGCACGCCGGACAGCACCCTGAAGCTGAGCCGCAGCTGGAGTGCGCTGGATCTCTGCCTGCGCCCCGGGGCCCGGCTCTCCGATGACAAAAAGACGATCTACGCGCCGCTGGTCTTCAAAGACCGCGAAGGCTACAGTTGCCTGTTCTGGTTCGCCATGACCTTCAATCGCGACATGATTGCTCCGGCCGATTGGCCGGGCAGCCTCAGCCTCAACACCGGAGAAAGCCCGCTTAGCAGCCGAAGCGAGCACGAGAGGCAGCTGCGCCAACTCATCCGCGAGGCCTACCTCACCCAGCGCAACACCCCCCGCAAACCCGGCGCAGAAGAGCTGGAGAACCTCCGCCGCAGCATCGACAAGCTCCGCGGCCAAGGCTACAGCCTCAGCTTCCGCCTGATCATCCCCGGCGCTGATGAATGCGGCGACGACGCCCGCATCAGGCAAGCCGCCGCCTGCCCCTACTTCTCGCTCGACAGCGCCGGCACCGGCACCGGCAAACTCAGGACGTTGCCCGACGTCACGCAAGAAACGGAGCACCTCTTGTCTGCGGGAGAAAACCTCCTGCTGCGCCTCTACAAGCACGCGGACGACGAATACTCGGCGCATTACCTCGATCGCCGCCAAGCGCTGCTCGATCTGGTGCTCGAGAACGCCGCGGAGTACGACGCGTCGCGCAACTATTTCATTGTACCGCTCCAGACCGACGACAATCAAAGCGGCGGCGTCTTTACCCTCTACCTGAGGCCCTGCCTCACGCCCTCCGTCGACGACGGGCTGTTGCCGCCGTCCGCCGCGGACCACCTCCTTGAGTACCCGGAAACCGAGCTCCCCGACGGCGAACTGCCCCTGAACTAAACGCTATATGAACAACGACCTCATATCCTCATTCACCGCGCCGCTCAGCGGCGACTCCCCCTGCGGAGAGAACCTCGAGTACGATCCCCGCATGATCGAGCTTGACGAGCAATACGCCGGCGAGCCCGAACACATGATGGGCGACGCCGTCATCCCCGCCACCCCGCCGGACTGGCGCAAGCTCGAAAAAGCCGCCGCCGGGCTCATGAAGGAGACCCGCGACCTGCGCCTTGCCGTCATCTGGACCATCGCCCGCTTGGCCAACCGCGGGCTGAGCGGCCTGCATGAAGGGCTCGAACTCATCCGCGAGCTCAGCGAGAACCTGTGGGAGACGCTCTGGCCCGTGCCGGACGACGGCGACGTTCAGGAGCGGCTCAGCACCCTGATGCGCCTCTCGCCCACGCCGGGCAGCTTCGATGCAGACACCACCGTGCTGCGCCTTCTGCTGGCGACGGCGCTGACCGCCTCGCCTGCGCTGGGTTCGTACAGCCTCGATGATATCCGGCAAGCTCCCGAAGGCAGTGATGCCGAGCGCACCATCCGTGCCGCCCTGCAAAACACCCCCGGCGACCGCACCGAAGACCAAAAGCAGGATCTGAGCGCCAGCATCGACCTTCTGCGCAGCATTCGCGACATTTATGCCGGCCACGGGATGGGAACTCCGGACTTCACTCTTATCGGCGATCTGCTCAAAGAGATGCTGCTCTTCCTGAACTCCGTCGCCCCCGCTGCCGCAGCAGCCGGAGCAGCGGCAGCAGAGCCGTCGGCCTCTGCCCCTCGGACGGAGCAGAGCGCCGCCTCGCCGCAGGGCAGCCCGCAGCCTCCGAGCGGCGGAGAAATCGGCGCTCCGCCCGCGGCGGCTCCGGCGCCCGCAGCAGCGCTCGCCCCGCTGAGCGCCTTCCCCGCTGCCATCCCGCCGACAGGCCAGGCACGCGCAGGGCGGCAAGAAGCCATCCGCCTCATGGAGCAACTCTGCCTCTGGTTTGAAGACAACGAGCCCTCCAGCCCGGTTCCCTACCTGCTGCGCCGCGCCATCCGCTTAGTGGGAGCCAACATCGTCGACATCTTGGCCGAAATCGCCCCGGCCGCCCAAGACCAGCTCTACAACGTCCTCAAACCGACGCGCACACCCGCTGCGGCAGCCCCGGCCGAGGTCGCCGTCGGCAGTCCTGTCAGGATGCCCGAGCCGCAACAAGCGGCAACGCCGCCGAGCAGTCCGGAAGCGGATGAATACTTCTCCCCCTTCGGTTGAGACCCGCGCCGCCGCACGACGGGAGCCGTGCGGAATCAAAGCGGCGACAAGACGGACAAGACGGACGCGAGAGCCGAGAGCCCGGCGGAGGGTGTCAGACACGCCCGAGCATGCGCGGCCGCGGCAGCTCTTCTAGCGGCCGCAGCTCACCGCTCACCCGTGCGGAAAGGCAAGCCGCCAACCGACTCGCGTCGCTCCGCCGTCGCTGCGCCTCTCGGATCAGCCGCCGGGCGCGTCGAGTGTCGCTGTGCCGCGGCCGCCCGTTTTCTGCCCCCTGCTCCACGCCTTTCGAGCTCTCGGGCGGAGCTGCCCGAAAAAATCCCGGCGCAGGGGAGTCCTCAGGCTCCCCACGCGTCGCGCACGCGGCGAAGGGCGTCTTCGCTCAGGCGTCCCTGCAAACTCGGGAGCATGCGGGCGTAATACTCGGCGGAAGTCCAGCCGTGGAGGGGCTGGCATTTGGGCGACTCGAAGGCCCATGTCGGTATGGGCATGGCGAGGTCGAGCACCTGAGGCGTTTGCCCCATGGCGCAAAGGCTGTCGGCGACGAGCTCGGCGAGTTCCGGGCGGTGCTCGAGCAGCTTGAGCATCCAGTTGCAGCTCAGTCTGTTGGCCTGTGATGCCGGCAGAAGCCCCTCCAGCTGCGCCGCAGGCAGATCCAGCAGAGGCTCCAGCAAGGGCTCGACGCGAAGATCCGCCAGCTCAAAGGCGGCACAAAGCAGCGTCTTGGGCGCATCCTCGCGCTGCTGCAACAGGCGCACCAGCTCGCGCACGCCGGTAAAGCGCTCGCCCTCCTCCGGCTTGGCCATGAGGGTGGTGAGCTTGGCGGCGCGCAGAGAGATGAGCTCTTCGTCGCCCAGAGCGTAGGGCAAAAACGACCGCCAGCCCTCCCCCTTGCGCGAGCGAGTGAAGTTCTCCAGCAGGCTGAGGCTCTTGAGGCGCTCCTTGAGCGGGGTCTTCTCGCGGAAGAAGGGGTAAACCTCCAGCGCTTCGTCGAGGCGATCCGGATCGTTGCTGATGAGCAGGCTGAAAGCCATCATGGCCGTGGGCCACTGCTCCGCGCCAAGCTCGCGGCGCCGGACGGGGTCCTGCACCATGGCGGCGAGACGCTCGAGCTCGGAGAGCATCGAGAAGTGATCCTGAAAGATGCTCATGGCCTTGCGTCAGAGGGTTGTGTCCAGCGTGGTATCGGAGCCCCCGCCGAGAGTCGTGTCGAGCACACCGCCGCCCGCAGGCTGCACGGATTCACTCGGGGAACTCGGAGCCGGAGCACTCGGGGACGGGGCGCTCGGAGCAGGCTCAGCCGGCGGCGAGACAAGCATGGGCATCGTGGTGCCGAGGATGAGCTTGCGGAAAGCGACGGATATATCCAAGGAAGGCGCCTGCACGAGTCCGCTGCTGACATAGTCATTGACGGCGCGGTTGTAATATGCGTCCGCCGCATCGGGGTTGCCGGCGGCTCGCTCAATGTCACCGAGCGACATGCAGGCGAGAGCCGAGTAGGGCGAGGGAGCCAAGTCGAGAACGCGCTTCCAGTATTCCGCCGCCTTGGCGTCATCTTTGCGGAGCATGTAGCGCGAGGCGAGCTCGGCTGCGGCACGCGCGGCAAGCACCGGGTTCGAGCTGTCGGCGGCCATGCCCTCAAGCACGGCGAAACCGGCGGACTCCTGCCCGGCGGCAACGAGGCGCAGAGCCTCCAGCAGGCGAGCCGTAGCCGCCGAAGGCGTGCTGCCGTAGCGGGAGTTCTCCGCGATGCTGCGCAGCTCTTCGCCCTTGAACTGCAAGGCGCTGATGTCATCAGAGAGCACCTGTTCCGCATTCATGGCGTCGATGAGCTCTGCGGCGGCAGCCTCGCGCACGGAATTGCGATACGAGAACCATGCGATGAGGGATGCACCGGCAACCGCAAGACCGATGGTGCCCCAGATGAGCTTCTTGTAATGCTTGTTGAGGAAGATTTCGTGTTTGGCGGGGCCGATGGAGATTTCACCGATGGCCTTCATCTCTGCCTCGGAGAGCATCGGCATCTCCTCGGGTTTCTTGTTCGTGCTGTCCATGACTTATGAGTTGTAAAGTTCGTTGAGCATGTGGATGCGATCCACATCGTAGCAGTTGTTGATACCGAGATTGCGGTAGATCTGCAGCGTGGCCTTCGAGCGGTTGAGCGTGTAGAAGTGAATGCCGTCGACGTCCTCGTCAAGCAACTCACTGCATTGGTTGCTCGCGTAGTTGATGCCGATGCGCTCGATGGATTCGCGATCGCCGCCCGCTCGCAGCATGGCTTTGAGCAAGCGCGCCGGGAAGTTCGTTCCGGGCGAGAGGTCGGCCATGCGGTTCATGCTCGAAATGGAGGTGACGGGCATGATGCCGGCGATGATGGGAACGTCGATGCCGAGGATGCGGCAGCGGTCGCGGAAATCAAAGAAGGCGTGGTTGTCGAAGAAGAGTTGCGTGCAGATGTAATCGGCGCCCTCGTCGATTTTGGCCTTGAGGAAGTCCATCTCGCGAATGCGGTTGCGCGCATCGGGATGCCCCTCGGCAAAGCCCGCCACGCCGATGGTCAGGCGGTAAGGCAGGCGGCGACGCTCCTCCCAATGACGGATGAAGCGCACGAGATCCGCAGCGTGGCGAAAGGCGTCGAGGCTCGGATCGTAGGGGCGGTTGCGCGGGGGATCACCGCGCAGCGCCATGACGGCTCGCGCCCCGGCCTGCGTATAGGCCTCGAGCACCTGTTCGATCTCCGCCTCGGTGTGAGAAACGCAGGTGAGATGCGGAACGGTCGGGATGTTGCGGCTCTGCATGTCGTGCACCACGGCACGCGTCAGCTCGCGCGAGCCGCCGCCCGCGCCGTAGGTCACGCTCACGAAGCTCGGGTGAAACTCCTGAAGCTTCAGTACCGTATCGAGAAGGGAACGCGCACCTTCTTCCGTCTTGGGGGGGAAGAACTCGAAGGAGAAACTCGGCGTGCGGTCGAACAGAATGGAAGGAGCTTTTCGCATCAGGGAGCTACGGGGATCAGGACACCCTCAATCTCCTCCGGAGCCGAACTGCCGGTGGTCGGCGGAAGGGGTGCCGCATTCGAATTGAAGAAGGGATCGACGGACGTGTCGCCGATATCAATCAGGTCAGAGGGGATGACGCCGTCGCCAGCGCGGGGCTTGAGGGATGCGGGGTCGATGTTGACATCGCCCTGCGCCGGTTGCAAAATTTTCGGGTCGGCAATCACAAAGCCCGGCGTCTCGTCAGCGCCGGTGATGACGGCCTCGCACACGGGTCTTCCGTCGCGCACAATCAGCACCTTGGCGTCTTTGTCAGGCAGCTGATCGCCATTGACTTGGATGCGCAGGAAGTTCCACTCCTCATCGAAGGAGGCGACGGCGCCGATCAGCTTCGATTGGGCCGTCTCGGCGGCTTCGGCTCTCTTGCGGGCGGCTTCCTCCTTGCGACGGCCGGCCTCCAGAGCGCTGCGCTCATCCGCCTCAAGGCGCTGGCGTTCGAGAGCGGCGGCGCTCTGCTCGACTTCGCGCCGGGCGGACTCCTCCTCGGGGCTCTCGCTCACGGGCGAGTTGTTGGCGAGGTTGCGTCGATCGGCTGCGGCGCGCGCATCACTCTCGCTCTGGCTGCGCATGGCCTCGTAGACGCTGTACTCCTTCCGCTGTTCGGGGATGTACACGGTCAGCACGTAGAACATCAGCCCCACGATGGCGACGAGCAAGATGAGAATGGTGACACGAAAGGCGTTCATGGGCGCTATTGTAGCAAAAAATCCCTCTGTTTCAAGCCCCGATTTCGGCTTTGCGGGCATCAGTTCTGTCATGCGGAGCAAGGGGGGTGCGCCGACAAGCCCGGCGCCTCACGGTCTCCGCCGGGGTGCGCGGCAAGGGCGGCCGGCACGCTCTACCTTAGGAGTGATAGCGCTGCCGCTGCGCGGGAAGCGAAGTTGAGGCGGCGATGTCGAGGCGGCCATGATGAGGCTGAGAACTCGGGGCCGACCGCCTTCGCGCTGCGGGTTATCGTGCGCACACTGCGGGTTATCGTGCGCCGGCTTTACTCTTGACAGCTTGCCCGCGAAAGCTTAGTCTGGAAACGCAGCTCACGGTATTGATCTTCAAACACGCAGTCCCATGAAAAGCCACCATCTACTCGCCCTTGCCCTCTCCTTATCATGCTGGTCGCCGAACGTCGGCGCGGCGACGGACGTACCGACTCCGGCGCCGACAAGCGAAGAGCCGTGTGCATTCTCCGCGGACGACGAATCAGACCTCTCGGACGAGGAAGCGCAAGCGCAGTACCGAGCCGAGATACGGCAAAAGGTCGAAGAAATGCTCGGCTCGCTTCTCTACTCGCTCGGCGCCTCTCCCCTGCACCATGCCGCTCTGCACAATGATACGGAGGCGATCCGACGACTCGTGGCCGAAGGCGCCGACATCAACGCTCAGACCGGTTCGATCAGAGGCACGCTGCCTACCGGCAAACTGACGCCGCTGCTCGTAGCGGCCTCGGTGCCGCACGAAGACGCAGCCTTGCTGCTGCTTGAACTCGGGGCGGATCCGAATCTCGTCAACGAAAACCTCGATACGGCCCTGCATATGGCCGCGTCAAATGGCCTGTTACGGCTCACCGAAGCCCTCATCCGCACCCCGGGGGTCGACGTTAACGCGCCGCAGAAACAAGGTTTGACGCCTCTTGCTCTGGCCTTGATATCAGGCGAGGACACCAAGCTCGCGCGCCTGTTGCTGGAAGCCGGCGCCGATCCCAATCCCCCAACCGGCGAGATGTCACCTCTTCGGATAGCGGCGTATTTCGACAAGGCCGATGCCGTCGAGTTGCTGCTGGAGGCCGGCGCGAAGCCCGGCCTCAGCCCGAACTTCGAGCTCTCGCCGTCCATGTCGCCCGAGACGCTGCGGCTCTTGATCGGAGCAGGAGCTAATCCCAAGGTTCGGGATGACGAAGGCAACACCTTGCTGCACGGCGCCGAAGATGCCGAGACCGCCCGCCTGCTGCTCGAAGCGGGGCTCGATCCCATGACCCGCAACAACGACGGCAGCACGCCTCTCCACCACGTTGTCAATGCCGAGGTCTGCCGCCTGCTGCTGGAGGCCGGAGCCGCTCCGAACGCCCGCGACAATGAGGGAAACACGCCGCTGCACGGCATTGCCGATGCCGAGGTCTGCCGCCTGCTGCTGGAGGCCGGTGCTAACCCGAACGCCGCAAACAAAGGCGGCAACACACCGCTGCACTTCGTTGACGACGCCGAGTCCTACCGCCTGCTGCTGGAGGCCGGAGCCAACCCGAAAGCAGCAAACGAGAACGGCGGCACACCGCTGCACTTCGTTGCCGGCGCCGAGGCCTGCCGCCTGCTGCTGGAAGCCGGAGCCGATCCGAGGGTGCGCGATTCCTTCGGCCGCAGCACGCTGTACCGCATTAACGACGTCGAGGTCTGTCGCCTGCTCATCAAAGCAGGAGTGAATCCGAAGCTTTGCGATCACGACGGCAACAGCCTGCTGCATGCTGTGACCGATGCCGAGGTGATGTCCTTTCTGATTCACGAGGTCGGGCTTGATCCCAACGCCGTCAATGACATGGGGGCCACCCCTCTGCACAGCGTCAGCTCTGCCGAGAGCTGCCGCGTGTTGCTGGAGGCCGGCGCCGATCCGAACGCCCGCGACAATGAGGGGCGCACGCCGCTGCACGAAGCGTACGATCCGGAGGTCTGCCGCCTGCTGCTGAAGGCCGGAGCCGATCCCAACGCGCGGGACAGGGACGGAATCCGGCCGCTTCAACTGAAGAGTGGCGACAGGCTGCGCCGGGTGCTGCTTGAGGCCGGGGCCGAGCCGCTGAATTTCCTGAACGATGAGGACGCTGAGGACGCTGAGGAAGATGCGGACGAGACGGATGCCGATATCGACGATGATGCCGATATCGAGGAGGGCGGGACGGACGGCGAAGCCAACGGCTGATTGTCACCGCGACAAGGACGCGCGGAACGCTTCGGCGCAAGAGGCTCGCCCCCGCCGCGAGGCGCACGGAAGACCTCGCCCCGGCGGCCGACTCGCCTTTCAGGTTGTGCCGGGCGCGGCGTAGGCACCGCGTGGTCACGCGTGGGCGTCGCATAGTCACGCGTTGGTGCCGCATGGTCGCCCGTTGGCGCGGCGTGGTCGCCCGTTGGTGCGGCGTGGTCGCCCGTTGGTGCGGCGTGGTCGCGCGTTGGCGCCGCGTGGTCACGCATTGGCGCGGCGCGAGCGATGCGGAATGACGCATTCGAAGCTTTACATGTCGTGATGATTGTGCTACCCTTTGGTCTTCCGCAAGAGAATTGTGTTCCCGAAATCATGAAGAATTTGCTTTCCATTGAAGAACTGACAGGTGATGAGATTCGTATGCTGCTTGCCCTCGGCCACCGCCTCAAGGCGGAGCGCGGCCACCATGAGGAGCAGCCGCTTGCCGGTCAGACGTGGGCGCTGATTTTCTCGAAGTCGTCGACGCGCACCCGCGTGTCGTTCGAGGTGGGTGTGAGTGAGTTGGGCGGCCGCCCGATGTTTCTCTCGACCCGCGACATTCAGCTGGGACGCGGTGAGCCGATCAAGGATACGGCCCGCGTGCTCGGCCGCATGATTCACGGCGCCATCATCCGCACCTACGGGCAGGATGAGGTGGTGGAGTTTGCCAAGTATTCCGACATCCCGACCATCAACGCGCTGACGGATCAGGAGCACCCCTGCCAGATTCTCGCCGATTTGATGACGCTTGAGGAGAAGTACGGCGTCGGGTCTTGGAAGGATATGAAGATCAGCTTCATCGGCGATGTGGACAACAACATGGGGCGCTCGTGGATGTGGGCGGCCAAACGCCTCGGCTTTACGCTCGCTCTGGCCGGGCCCGAGCAGGCTCTGCCGAAGGCGGAAACGCTCGCCGCTCTCGATTGCCCGAACGTCATTTGCACCACCGACGTCGCGGAGGCCGTGCGCGATTGCACCGTCATCAACACGGACACGTGGATTTCGATGGGTCAGGAGGCGGAGAAGGGAACGAAGGAGAAGGCTTTTTTCCCCTACCAAGTCAATGCCGAGCTGTTGAAGCTCGCCGCTCCCGGCCACAGTGTTTTCCACTGCCTGCCGGCGTACCGCGGCTATGAGATCACCGATGAGGTGATTGAGGCGCACGCGCCTGTCATCTTCACCGAGGCGGAGAACCGCCTGCACGCGCAGAAGGCGGTGCTCTACACGCTGGCTTCCGAGAACTGCTGAGGCGTGGCCTCTCGTGCCCTTATCTCCCCTTTTTTTACCGCATGCCCATGAGCTACGAGGATCGCATCGAGGAGCTGCTTGATGATATGTCCGTCTTCGAGGACTGGACGGAGAAGTACGAGTACATCATTGATTTGGGGCGCAAGCTGCCGCCCATGCCCGAGAAGTTCCGCAAGAATGCGAACCTGATTAAGGGCTGTCAGAGCCGCGTCTGGGTGGGCACGGAGCTGGTGGACGGCAAGCTGGTGGTGCATGCCGACAGCGATTCGCTCATCACCAAGGGACTCATTGCTCTCTTCATCCGCCTGCTCTCGGGGCTGACGCCGCAAGAGGTGACGGAGGCCGACCTGCAGAGGCTCAATTCCTGCGGGCTCAAGGAGCATCTCGCCTCCACCCGAGCCAATGCCCTCACCACGATGGGTGATACCATCCGCAAAGCCGCCGCGGCGCTTCAGGCCGGATGAAGCGCCGCCGGCAGCCGTCACTCATCCGTTACCCCTACCCAAACTCCCACCGCTCTATGAATCTCATTGAACAGATGATTGAGGACCGCAGGACTCGGCTGCCGGAGAGAACCAATGCCTACCGCATCAGCGACGGGCTCACTTGGCCGGGCATCACGATTGACGCCATGGCTGATCGCCTTCTGGTGTCGGTCCGCGATACGGAGGTGCCGCGCGAGCTGCGCAACCAGCTTGCCGAGCTGCGGCGTCCCGTCTACGTCAAGAGGCTTGAACGCGATGTGAAGCTGCCGCCGCAGCGCCTCAGCGGCCCCCTCGTCAAGCCGCGCTTTATCATTGAAGAGAATGGGGTGCGCTACCTCATCGACATGGAGGCCGGCTATTCGCAGGGCATCTTTCTGGACCAGCGCGACAACCGCGCGGAGGTGCGACGGCGCTGCCGCGAGGGCATGACGCTGCTCAATACCTTTGCCTATACGGGCGCCTTTTCCGTCTGCGCCGCGCTGGCAGGCGCTCAGACCACGACTCTCGATCTCGCCCAGCCCTGCCTCAACTGGTGCAAGGAGAACATGGTGCTCAATGAGCTCGATCCCGATGAGCATTACTTCTGCAAGGGCGATACCATGCACTGGCTCGATCGCTTCGCCCGCCAGGGGCGCTGCTTTGACGCCATCGTGCTCGACCCGCCCACCTTCTCCCGCGATGAGAAAGGACACGTCTGGCGCGTGGAAAAGGACTACGGACGCCTCGTCGAATCCGCGCTCAAGTGCCTCAACCCCGGCGGCTGGCTCCTCTGCACCACGAATTGTCGCAAACTCAGCCACCGGGCATTTTATGCTCAGGTCGCCGAGGCCGCTCGCGGATGCCGCCTGACAGAGGGCGTCATGCCCTTCGATTTCGACGGTGAGGACTACCTCAAGATTTTGTGGGTGGACCGTTGAGCCCGCTGTGAATAACATGCTCATTTAGCAACTTCGCTCGGCAGGCGAAGCCCGCCATTTCTCCGCATTTCCCGCCTCTCGCGCAGCCCATGCGCTTAGATGGATTCTAATTTTGTAAATAAGTCCATCATACAAGATATGGTGGTATATAACATTTTACTCCACTATATCTAGCATGATGGGCGGAATAAGTTTTCTGCTCTTTGAGCAAAAAAGGGCTTGCCAACGACAAGGGCGCATGCTACATTTCTTACACGCACACGCCCCTTGCGAGGCGGGTCGGTGACTGTGTCTCCGGAGGCTGAGCTAACCGCCGCGCCACGGCTTTTCAGCGCCCCGAAGCATGCAGTCCGTCCGGTTCTTCAATCGCTGTCGTGAGCACCATGAACATATAACACGAAACCTCTCTTACTATGTCCTCCAAAATCATCAAGCGCAACGGCAAGCGCGAACGCTTCGAACCCTATAAGGTTCAGCAAGCCATCGAGAAGGCGTACCACGCCTCTCAGGAAGAGTACAACCCCCTCGTCTATGCCAACGTGCTTGATGCGCTGAAGAATGAGGAGTATCTTCCCGTCGAGAAGGTGCAAGACACGATTGAGCGCGAGCTCATGAAGGCGGGGTCGTACGAAACGGCTCGCAACTTCATCAAGTATCGCTTCCTGCACAAACTGCAGCGCGAGCAGATCGCCGGCGTGTACGAGGGCAACACGTGGGTGGACTGCAAGCAGACGATTGAAGAGTACATCGGCAACACGGACTGGCGTATCAAGGCCAACTCGAATACCACTTACTCCAACGCCGGTCTCGTGAACAACACCGCCGGCAAGGTGATCGCCAACTACTGGCTCGATCAGGTTTACACCCCGGAGGAGGGTGCCGCCCACCGCAACGGTGACTACCACATTCACGATCTGGACTGCCTGACGGGTTACTGCGCCGGTTGGAGCCTGCGCAACCTGCTCAACGAAGGGTTCAACGGTGTTCGCAGCCGCGTCAACAGCCGCCCGCCCAAGCACTTCCGCGAGGCTCTGGGGCAGATGGCGAACTTCTTGGGCATTCTGCAGAGCGAGTGGGCCGGGGCGCAGGCCTTCAGTTCGTTTGATACCTACCTCTCTCCCTACCTCTTCAAGGATCAGCTTCCCTACGTCGAGGTGAAGAAGGCTCTGCGCAGCTTCGTTTACAATCTCAACGTGCCGTCGCGCTGGGGTCAGTCCCCCTTCACCAACGTCACCATCGACTGGACGGTGCCGCGCGACCTGCGCGAGCAGCCGCCCTTCTCCGGCGGCGCTCACATCTTTGAAAAGCTGCACGACGAGACGCTCGAGGCGCTCGCCCGCGAACGCGGCTGCGCGAAGCTCACGGCGATGACCTACAAGCACTTCCAGCCCGAGATGAACGTCATTCAGAAGGCTTTCTACGAGGTGCTCACCGAGGGCGACAGCACGGGGCAGCCCTTCACCTTCCCGATTCCGACCGTCAACATCACGGAAGACTTCGACTGGGAGGGTGAGAACGTGCCGCTGCTCTTCGAGAATGCGGCCAAGATCGGCTCGTCCTACTTCCAGAACTTCATCGGCTCGCAGTACAAGTACGATGAGAACGGCAACAAGGTCATTGACGAAGAGGCCTACAAGCCCGATGCCGTGCGCTCGATGTGCTGCCGCCTCCAGCTCGACCTGCGCGAGCTGCTCAAGCGCGGCGGCGGTCTCTTCGGCTCGGCGGAGATGACGGGTTCCATCGGCGTGGTCACCATCAATATGGCGCGCCTCGGCTACCTGTACAAGGGCAACAAGAACCTCCTCTACGCCAAGCTCGGCGAGCTCATGGATCTCGCCAAGAGCACGCTGGAGAAGAAGCGCGTCTTCATCACCGAGCTCTACGAGCGCGGGCTCTTCCCCTACACGAAGCGCTACCTGCCGCATCTTCGCAACCACTTCTCGACCATCGGCCTCAACGGCGTCAACGAGATGTTGCGCAACTTCTCCAACGACACGATGAACACGGCCACGCCCGAGGGCATTGCCTTTGCCGAAGAGGTGCTGCACTTCATGCGCGAGCGCATCCGCGGCTACCAGGAGCAGACGGGCAACCTCTACAACCTCGAGGCCACTCCGGCCGAAGGCACGACCCACCGCTTCGCCCGCGAAGACCTCAAGCGCTTCCCGGACATCATTCAGGCGGGCTCTCCCGGCCACCGCTACTACACGAACAGCTCGCAGCTGCCCGTCAACTACACGCACGACCTCTTCAAGGCGCTCAAGATGCAGGACAAGCTGCAGTGCTGCTACACGGGCGGCACGGTCTTCCACATGTACATGAACGAGGCCATCTCTTCGCCCGAGGCCTGCCGCGACATTGTTCGCAAGGTGCTGACGAACTTCAAGATGCCCTACATCACCGTCACCCCGCTCTTCTCGGTCTGCGAGAAGCACGGCTACCTGAAGGGCCGCCACGACTACTGCCCGCTCTGCGACGAAGAGCTCATTGCCCGCGTGCGCTCCGAGGAGCAGCCCGAGCTGCCGCTCTTCGGTTGAGCCCCGCAGGGCGCTTGCGCCTGAGATCTTATTCTATCCCCCGAATCATTCACTGAACACCAAACGCAACACAACCCGAAACACCATGAAAGACATCAAACCGGTCATCAAATCGGATGAGGAAATCCTCAAGGAACACGCTGAAGAGCGCACCCGCTGCACCGTCTACACCCGCGTGATGGGCTACCATCGCCCGGTGGAGACCTTCAACGCCGGCAAGCAGGGCGAGTTCGAAGAGCGTGCGCACTTCGAGGAGCCCGGCCACTGCTGCGCCTGCGACTCCATCCTCAAGTAAATGAGACAACCCGCCGACATCACACCGCTGACCTACCTCGACTATCCGAGGAAGGCGGCCTGCATCCTGTGGTACAGCGGCTGCAATCTGCGCTGCCCCTACTGCTACAATCCGGATCTGGCCACGGCGCGCAACAGCGACAGCAAGGATGTGATGGCCTTTCTGCACGAGCGCCGCGACTTTCTCGATGCCGTGGTGCTCTCCGGCGGTGAATCGACTCTCAATCCGGATATCCGGGAGCTTTGCGAGCAGATCAAAGCTCTCGGATATCTGATTAAAGTTGACACAAACGGGAGCAACCCCGCCGTGCTCCGCGAGCTGCTTGAGGCCAAGCTGCTGGACTATGTGGCGATGGACAACAAGATGCCCTCGGCACGCAGCTGGAAGCTTCCCGGCGGCGAGCGGCTCTTTGATCGCTTTCGCACAAGCCTCGCCCTGCTGCTCGATTCGCAGCTGGAGTTTGAGCTGCGTACAACGGTGCATCCCGACCTTCTCGACGAGGCGGATATTCTGCAAATGATACGCGAGGCGCACCACCTCGGCTACAACGGCACCTATTATTTGCAATTTTTCTTTGACACCGGCAACACGCTGGGCAAACTTCGCCCTCCCTCGCGGCGCTACGATCGCGGGCTGCTCGACGAGCGCAGCCCCCTGACCATCGGCTACCGCAACTTCCCCGAGGAGCGCTACAAGTAAGCGGCGCGGGCGCGGAGCCTCGGAGCCGCATGAACGCGGGGCTCGGCAAAGCTTCGGCGCGACCGAGCTCAACTGCGCTCCCGCATGCCGAAGCCCGTTTCGAGAGCTCGGCTGAGGCTCGGCTTCGTCACCGACGGTCGTCCGCAGGTGACCGGGACGTGACCAAGGCGAGCCCGGCTTAATCTTGCGCCGAGTGGGGGCTCAGCGCGGCTCACGCTCGCCGTCGCCGGTCGGCTTTTCGCCGTCGGGTCGGCGGGGCACGGGCGCAGCCTCCTGCTGCTCCCGCAGGCGCCGCAGGTATTCCATGCGCTCGCGGATGCGGAGCTCCAAGCCGTTGGACGTCGGGCGGTAATAGACGCGCCCCTCGGGCAGGTAGGCCTGGGGCACGAAATGATCCTCCCCGAAGTCGTGCGCGTATTTATACTGCGTCGCTTCTTCGGAAACGCCGCGCAGCTTCGCCAGCTTCTTGAGCGTCGGCGTCGCCAAGTGGTCGGGAACGGCCAGCGTCTTGCCCTCGCGCACGTCGCGCAGCGCCTCGTCAATGCCCAGATAAGCCGCATTGCTCTTCGGGGCCGTTGCCACGTAGACCGTCGCATGAGCCAGCGGAATCCGCGCCTCGGGCATGCCGACCATCTCGGCGGCGCGGGCGGCGTCCATCGCCACGCGCAGCGCATTCGAGTCAGCGAGGCCGACGTCCTCACTCGCGCAGATCACGATGCGCCTCGCGATGAAGCGAATATCCTCTCCCGCATTGAGCATGAAAGCCAACCAGTAAAGAGCCGCATCGGGATCGCTGCCGCGCATCGACTTAATAAAGGCGGAAATGGTGTCATAGTGCCCGTCGCCGGCGCGGTCATAGCGAATGGCCTTTTTCTGAATACTCTCCTCCGCCACGGCCAAGGTGACGTGAATCAGCCCGTCGGCATCGGCCGACGTCGAGAGAGCGGCCACCTCCAGCGCCGTGAGCGCCTTGCGAACATCCCCGTCCGCCTTGAGAGCCAGATGGTCGAGCGCTTCGTCGTCGACGCGCAGCTTCAGCATCCCCAGCCCGCGCTTCTCGTCGCTGACGGCGCGGCGCAGCAGGGCGACAATCTCGGCGTCCGACACCGGCTCGAGCGGGAAAATCTGCGAGCGCGACAGCATGGCCGAATTGATGGCGAAGTAGGGATTTTCCGTCGTCGCGCCGATGAAGCGCACCGTGCCCTTCTCCAAATGAGGCAGCAGCACATCCTGCTGCGCCTTGTTGAAGCGGTGCAGCTCATCGACAAAGAGAATCGTGCGCTGCCCGCGCAGAGCCATGCGCGAGCGGGCCTCGGCGATCTTCTCGCGTATCTCGCTCACGTTGCTCTCCACGCCGTTGAGCGTCACAAAGACCGCACTGGTGCGGCGCGCAATCACGAAGGCCAGCGTCGTCTTCCCCACGCCGGGCGGCCCGTAAAAAATGAGCGAGGAAAAGCGATCCGTCTCAATCGCGCGGCGCAGCAACTTGCCGGGTGCGAGCAAGTGCTGTTGCCCGGCCACCTCATCGAGCGTCTCGGGGCGCATGCGCGCCGCCAGCGGCATGGCCGGCAGAGACGACAGACCCGATGTATCCTGCTCGGGGCGCCGGGGCTCGCCGCCTTCGGCGTCATCGTGCAGCGCAAATAAATTCATCTGCTCCATGGCGACGATCAGAGGCGATGAAAAGCGGCGCTGAGCTGGTCGCGCAGGAACGGATAGCGAGCACGCAGCGGAGCGAGCGTCTTCTCATAGTGGGCAATGCGCATCCTCGGGCTGTTGTAGAGCTGGCGATACGCCGCCACGCGAGAAAGCAGAAACTCCTCAATCGCCCCCGTAATCGCCGATGCAAACACCGGGGAAAAGGCCTCCAGATCTTTCGTGGCGTCGCGGCAGATGCGGCGCAGCGCCAGCCAATGACCCAGCGTTGCCGCTCCCCAGACCAGCGCCGCGAAACAGAGACAAGCCGTCGCCACGGCCGTCTGCCCGAAATAACCGAAGAGGCCGGCCACCAGCACCGCCAGACATATCAGGCGCAACGCATTCATCATCCATGCGGCACAGCTCTTGAAATGCACGCGCAGCTTCTGTTGCAGGCGATAGTCGCTGAAGGGTCGGTAAAGACTCCTGACCAGATTGCTGCGCACCCGCAACAACTCCGTTGAAAGATCTTTCTCCGGGAAGTCGCCCAACTCGTAATCAATGCCGGCCAGCATGCGCGGACGCACGCTGCGCCAATGCGCCTCGCACGACGCCACAAAGCGCGCATCCGCCTCTTCAAGGTTCTGCCAGAGCTCGGAAACCAGAGATCGGTAGGCGGCGAGCTCCGTCGCGCGCGCAAAACAGTCCAGCCGCAGAAGCGTCACCGGAGAGTAAAAGAAGCCGAACGAGAAACGAAGCCGGCGCAGCAAGCGCGGGCGCCCGCTCTCAAACGTGCTCACGAAGTTCTCCACCCAAGTCTTGAGTGCCGCCATCTGATGCGAGCGGAAGTTTGAAATCTCCGTCTCGATGCCGTTGAGGAAGTCGACGTTCGACGACATGACGCGCGCGCGGTTGTCCAGCACGTCGCAGATGCTTTTGTTGAGGGTCGCTGCCGCCTGCCCGGCCGCCCGAATCACCTTGCGGACGCCATCGGGACCGTCGAGAGCCTCTTGAACACTCTCGGCAAAGGCCTCCCGAGACTCCGCCTCGTTGGGAGAAACGAGCAGCGCGACGGGACGCATCTTGAGGCGATCACGGCAGAGCAAGCGAATGCTGCCCTTGATCCGCAGCAGCTCCTCCTTCTCGGCCAAGTCGGTAAAGGTGATGGCCAAAATCACGGCTCCGACCTTGCCCTCGGCCTTCTGCAGCATCTCCCAGCACGGAGAGCTCTCCATCGTGCGGCAATCAAGCGTCGCGATGAGCACGTCCGTACGCGGGAAGAGGCTTTCGATGCGCTCGGCGCAAACGGCATCTGCACAATCCGCCGTATCGACAACCTCGAGCCCTTCCAGCTCATCCTTCGGCAGGAAGCGGGAATCCGACAAATCACCATCGGAGCATCGGAAGCGCCAGCGAACGCATGCGCCCGTCACGGGAGCGCGCAGAGGGAGCTCCGATCCGAGCAGCCCTGCCGCCACGCTCGATTTGCCGCTTCTCGGCGCACCGATCACCATCACGCGCCGCTCCGGTTGCAGAGCCTCCAACGCCCGCACGAGCTCGCGAGCCTGATCCGTGAAACGAGCCGCCTCCACACTCTGCCAGAAGTCGAGCACGTGGTGAGCCCAGTACCTCACCAATCCCTGCCCGGCTGTGTATCCGCGTTTAATCATGCTCGGCTTTATTATAAAGTGAAGATCGGAAAAGTCCACCGTATTTTTTCGTTTCTGCGGCAGCATGCACACAAACGCCACCCCTTCGGTTGTTCATGCCGTGCAATCGGGTTGACATGAAAAAAAGATAAGGTAAATTCATCACAAAACACGACTTGAACATGCCTTCCCCCCTCTCGCCGAACCGACCTGCGGACCGCACGCGCCGCCCCTCGACCTTCTCTATGCGCAGCCTCCTCATCGCCATCGCGCTGACGGGAGCGGCCTACGCCCAGCAGCCCCCCGCCGCCGAGGCGATACCCGCTCCGCAGGCTCCCGCGGCCGAAGCGACGCCTGAGGTTCTATCACCGGAAGAAATCACGATCGCCGCGCTGGTCGATGCTCTCACCGATGACGATACCGGGCGCGTGGCCGCGCTGATCAAGGGCGGGATTCCCCTTGAGGCAAGGGATCCGGAGGGCTACACGGCTCTGTTGCGCGCCGCCTCCGAGCAGGCGGAGCTCTCTCTTCCCCTGCTCCTTGAGGCGAAGGCTGAGCTCAACGCGCGCGATTACTCGGGAGCGACGGCACTGCTGATAACGGCTCATGAGGGCTATCGGGAAATGGCTCTCGCTCTGCTCGACGCGGGCGCCGACCCGAGTCTGGCGGATCACACGGGCAATACGCCGCTGATGGAAGCGGCCGTAGCGGGCGACCTGCGCCTGACGCGGGCGTTGATCGACGCCGGAGCCCGTCTCGACGAGCAGGACGAAAACGGCATCACCGCGCTGATGTGCGCCGTGGAGAGCGGCTATCCCGAGATTGTCGCCATGCTGCTCGACGCCGGAGCCTCCGTCGCCCCGCGCGAATACCTCAGCGGCGCGACGGCCCAGCTTCTGGCCGCCACCTACGGTGATATCGAAGCCCTCAAATTGCTGCGCGCCCACGGTGCCAAAGCCGATGAGGTCGACCATGCCGGCAGCAATTTATTGATGTTGGCCTCTCAGGGCGGGCAGCGCGAAATGGTGGCCTATCTGCTGGCCGAGGGTGCTGATGTGCATGCCGTGAATGCAGCGGGGCGCACGGCTCTGCAACATGCCGTATCGGGCGGCGAAAACGATTCCGCCTCCGCAGGCCCGGCCTTGGCCGAGGTCGTTGAGTTGCTCATCGGAGCGGGGGCGGACATCAATGTGCGCAGCTCTCTGGGCGTCACGCCGCTCATGGACGCTGCCCGCAGCGGCTACGTCGGCGTTATCGCCGAGCTTCTCTCAGCCGGGGCGGATCCCAATGCCGAGGCCAACGACGGAGCGACGGCTCTCGTCTACGCCGCAGGCTGCAACTCGCCTGAGACCATCGACTTCCTTCTCAAGGCCGGAGCCAAAATAGACGCCTGTTCGCTCAACGGGCAGACCGCCCTGCACAATGCGGCGCTGGTGGCCAACGAAGATCTCATCGCGAAGTTGCTCGACCGCGGGGCAGACATCAATGCGCGCGACGCCCGCGGGCGCACGCCGCTGATGGTCATGCTCTCCTCGCAGTTCCTCTCCATGTTCTACAGCACGGCTCTGGAAACGCCGGAGGTGTTCAATCAGGGCGCCGTCTCCTTGGACGATGTCAGCGAGCTGCGAGCGACGGACATACGCCGCAGTGCCGAGCTGCTGCTGGAGCGAGGGGCGGATGTCAAGGTCAAGGACATCGACGGGATGGACGCGCTGATGCTCGCGGCCGGGCACGGCAATCCCGGCCTGGTGAAGCGCCTTCTCGACGCGGGCGCCGACCCCAACACCGTCAAGACGGACTGCTGCTCGGCGCTGATGATGGCTGCGGCCTGCGGCAACGCGGAGTGTGTGCGCCTGCTGCAGGAGGCCGGCGCCAAAGTGGGCGTTCCCGACGGCTCGGGTCGCACGGCTCTGCACTTTGCGGCGATGGGCGGCGACCCGGAGTGCATCAGGCTCATTCTCAAATCAATGGGTCAGGATAACATCGACGTGATGACGACGATTCGCCAGACGCCGCTCATGCTGGCTCTGCGCGCCGGACACCGCGATGCCGCCGCCGTGCTGCTGGAGAGCGGGGCCGACTTGAAGCTCCGCGATATGTCGGGCGCCACGCCGCTGATGCTCGCGGCTCAGGCACATTCGCCGGAGTTGATCGAGATGCTGCTGAAGCACGGCGCCGATGTCCACGACCACGACTACCTCGGCCGCACGGCGCTGCACCGCCTCTGCACCAAGCCGGTGTTCCCCGATATGCCCAACCTGCTCTGCCAAGTCTCGACGGAGGAGTGGGAGTTCGGCTTCGGCCCCGACCGCATGCGGCCGTATACGGCGCACGATGCCTCGGCCAGCGCTCGCCTGCTTCTGGAAGCGGCCGGTACGGCAGAGACGATTTCCCAGCCCGATAATCAGGGCAACACGCCTCTGATGGCTGCGGCCTCCAACCCGAAGTGCGTCAGCGAGCTGCGCGAAATGCTGCGCTTCCGGCGCGAGACGAACAACGCGAGTTCCCCCATCTCGCTCGACAGCGGCGACAGCCGAGGGACGACGGCGCTGATGAAGGCTCTTGCCGAGGGGAACACCGAAGGCGCCGCGCTGCTCGTGGCCGAAGGGTGCAGCCTGACGCAACGCGACCACGACGGCATGACTCCCCTGCTCTACGCTGCGGTGGCGACCTCGGGCGATATGGTGCGACAGCTGCTGACGAAGGGCGCCAATGCCAATGAGACGGATTATCAGGGACACAGCGCCCTGATGACGGCGGCAGCCGGGGGCAACATCGACTCCGTCAAGGCGCTGCTTGCGGCCGGGGCCGAGGTGAACGCCCGCGACGGCGAGGGGATGACGGCTCTGATGCAGGCTTCCTTTAAGGGGTATGCGGACGTCATTCGCGAACTCCTCCGATGCGGCGCACGGACGGAGCTCTGCGCCGGTTCGGGGCAAACGTCGCTCATTCTCGCCTGCACGGGCAAGAGTGAAGAGGCGGTTCGGGCTCTTCTGAACGGCGGGGCTGATCCGAATCTGGGCGATGTGAATGGTCGCACGCCCCTGATGTACGCCACGCTCTCCTCGAAACCGGGCGCCGTCCGCCTGCTGCTGTCGGCCGGAGCCAAGGTCAGCGCCGTCGACAAGACGGGCTTCACGCCGCTGCACCACGCGGCTTTTCAGGGGCGCAGCGACATTGCGGCGCAGCTCGTAGACGCCGGAGCCCCCATCAACAGGCGCGATCGCAACGGCTATACGCCGCTGATGTACGCGGCGATGACGGGCAACATATTCCTGTTGAATAACTTTCTGAAGGCCGGAGCCAACCCGCACGCAAGAGCCCTCAACGGCGCTTCCGCATGGACGATAGCCTGCGAGCGCTACCACGGGCCGAACGAGCAGACGCGCAAGGCAGAAATCCGCCAGATTCTCGAGAAAAACGGCGCCAAGCCGCGGCCTTGGAATTTCCGCTGACGGCGGCAACTCCGCCTCGGCTCATCTTCATCACAAAGCAGGCGGTCCGGCGGGCCGCCTGCTTTATGGCGTCGACGCAGGCCGACTGAGTTGGCCGACCGAGCCCGCGAACAAAGCCTGCGGGCGGATCTTCGGCCGACGGTGCCGACGGAGTTTCGCAAGAGCCCGACAGCGCCGGCATCGCGTCGTCGGGCTCAAAGCTCGGGGGCCTTGGTGAGCTTCGCGAGAAGAGCGGCAGCGTCGGCATGTCCGCCCCTTGCGGCCACATCGAGATAGTGCAAGGCCTTAGCTAGGTCGGCAGGCAGGTGCGGCTGCCCGGTCAGGTAGAGGCAAGCCAGTTGGAACGCTGCCGCCGGGTGCGCCGCATCCGCGGCCTGCCTGAGATACAGAAGCGCGTCGTAGGGCGTGTAGGCGCAGGCTTCTCCGGCATCGTAGCTGAGCGCCAGATTGTAGGCGGCCTGAGCCAGCCCGGCGTCGGCAGCCCGGCGGTACCAATGCGCCGCCTCATCCGGATCGACGGGAACACCCTCGCCCCGGTCGAAGCAGACGCCGAGGTTGTACTGAGCCTGAGCAAGCCCCTGCTCTGCCGCGCGGCGAAAGAGCGCCGCAGCCTCGGCGGCATCCTTCTCCACGCCGTTGCCCTTGCTGTAGCAAAGTCCCAGTTCAAGTTGGGCGGGCGCGTAGCCGCCCTTGGCCGATTCGCGCAGCCAGCGCATCCCCTCCGACGCATCCGCCTCGGCATCGCCGGTTCCCAAACCGTGCAAAAGTGCATCAGCCAACAGGTACTGCGCCTCATGCACCCCCTGTTTTGCGGCCTTGAGCAGCCAACGCAGCGCCTCAAGGACATCGCGCCCGCACCCCCTCCCGTCGAGCAGAGCGTAGCCGAGGCAATACTGAGCCTCGGGCACCCCCTGCATCGCGGCCGCACGATACCAGTGATGAGCCTTCGCCGCATGGCGCGGAACGCCGCGCCCCTCATCATAACAGACAGCTAAATTGTACTGAGCCCGCGCATGCCCGCGCCCGGCAGCTCTCCGCAGCCAAGCCGCGCCCCTGCGGGGAGAGGATGCCCCGGCCTGAGCCGAGACAAGACAGGCGCCCCATTCCGCCTGAGCCTCGAGCTCTCCGGCGCGCGCCGCGGCCAGCAGGCGAGCAGCTCGCTCGGCATCCTCGCAAGCAGCCGCCAGCCGGGCTTCTGCGTCGCCGGACAGAGGCTCCGTTGCATCATCTTCGGGCAAATCAACCGTCGTCACCATGCCCTAGGCTACCCGCCCCGTCGGCGAATGTCAAGTCGCGAAAATGCGCGGCGATAGGCTTGCGTGGGCAACGGTTCAGAAGAATAAACATCTCTCTTGACGGCAACGGCAAATCGGCTAAAATGATACTGTTATGAAGACATCCTCCCTCTTGTTTTCCTTGGCTGCACTGGCGACGCCGCTCATGGCTCAGCCCAACGCACCGAGCCGGCTTCAGTTCGCCGGCACCATCGCCGCCGTTGAAGTCCCCTGCCCGCCCCTTGCAGCGGCAGAGTCGGAGCGCAACTGCCCGGCCTTGTCTCTGCTGGTTCCGGAAACCGATTGCTTCTTGGCCGTGAATGATTTGTTTGCCCTTGCGAAGCTGGCGCATGCGGATCAGAAGCTGATTGACAGCGGCTTCTCCGGGCAGCCCCTCAGCCTGGCCATCGGCACCCGCGGCTCCAATGCCAAAGTGCTCACCACCGCACTACAAGCCGCGGCCATCGCCGAGATGGATCGCCTTCCCCGAGGGCAAGCGCGAGCCGCCGGAGTTCTCAGTCGGCTGAGGGAAATCGCCCCGCAGAAGTTGCAGCCCGTCTACATCGTCTTTGCAGGCAACCCGGCGGATCTCGAAAAACTCGCCCGACTCTTCGATGCACAGGTCGAACGCATGATCAACGACGCCCGCCGCGAATTCTCCCCGGATCTCATCACCCGAGAAGGCAACAGCGATATCAGCGTGATTCGCCTCGATCTCACCAAGCTTCCGCCCGCCGACAAGGTCTCCGCGGCGGACTTCATGCGAGCCGTCGGCTACAAAGACTCCCTCTACCTGATCCGCAGCATCGTCGACGGCAAGCTCCTCATCGCCTTGGCCAATGATCCGGCAGACGTCGAGGTGTCGACGCGAGCGGAAGATTCGCTGCTCGGCACGGACAAAGTGGCGCTTTCCGCCGAGAGTCTCGGTGCCGAGTTCGGCACCTTCCTGTACATGTCCCCCGAAGTCCTGCGCGAAACGGCCGCTTCCCTCACCGCCGTTCTGCGCCACGGCCAATCGCAACTTCGGGAGCTGGCCAAGCCCTCGGTTCAAGCCCCCTACGAACGACTCGTCGAAATCGGCCTGAATCTCCTTGCCCCGGCTGTTGCAAGTGACAAAGCCTTCACGGCCGCATGCTGGTTCGACGGCAACCTGCACGTGCAGATGCAGGGCGACGCAGGCGGCCTGTCGGCCGCCGAAAGGCCCCTGATGAGTTTGTCGAGCAGCGTGGAGCCCCGGACAATCGTCTACGCCGAAACGACCGGCATGAAGCTTCAGAGCCTGCCGAGCCTTGCGGAAGCCGCAGAGATCGCCGACGCCCTCCTGCTGGCGCATACCCGAGGGAGCGAGCTTGAAGAGTACCTCGCGCTGCGTCCCTGCATCAGCGAGGGGATTCGCGCGCTCGGCAAGCTGGGGGACGGACTTCGCGGCAACGGCGCGATCGTCGTAACGACGGAGCCGAAGCTCGGCGCCGCCGGGGCTCTCCGCCTCGGGGTTGCCGACAAAAAAGCCCTGACGGAAGGATGGCAGCAGATGCTGCATGCCGTCGGCAAGGGGCTGAGCGTCACAACCGACATCAACCCCGACATCCTAAAGGTCTTGCCCTTCACCTCCGGCTCGGGAGCCGCAGGGACAACCGCATACACGCTGCAACTGCCAATGGCCATGCCGGAAGGGCTTTCGCCCCAAGTTCTCGTCGGCGATGCTCAGCTTGTGATCGGCAGCAACCGCGAACTCAACGCGCGGATGGCCCCCAATCCGACCTCCCCCGTCTCGTTCTCGGGAGCGCTTTTCCGCTTCAACCCCGAGGCGCTCCTGGACGCGATGATACAATCCGGAGCCTGTGATCCGCGCGCCGTCTCCGACTGGCGCCGGGTATGTCGCGTCTTGGGCGATGTCACGGCAGCACTGCGCATCAAGGACGGCTCCATCAAGCTGCGCCTCGACGCATGCATAAAACGCTGAGCCTCTGCACCGTTCACCTTCCGCGCGCAGCTCCGCACCGACTCGGGAATGCGGAGCTGCGCGTCATGCGGACGCCGCGGCGGCGTTCGATGCTTTACAGCAAGGGAAAAACAGCTACAATAAGGGGGATATGAAACTTCGCCATACTCTGCTGCCCCTCGCCCTCCTCACGGCCCTTGCCGGGCCCCTCATGGCCGACGGAGGCAAGGAAGCGCCAATCGCCTCCGCCGTCGCCGCCCTGCAGGCGCCACAGCCCCGGGCGATGACGCCGGCTCAAAGAGCCGAGACCTTTCCGGCAGCAGCTTTCATTCCGCCGCAGGACGGTCTGCTTCTGGCCTCGGCCACCGGAGCCCTGCCTCGGTATGTCCTCGGCTCGACCGAAGGCAGCATCGCGCTGAGCATCCCGCACGAAAACCTCGAAACGCTCGCCCGCGTGATCGCCGCCGTCAGGGCGGAGGCGGGCGATCTTTGGCCGGCGGGAGACTCGACCAAGCTGTATATCAAACCATGTTATATCGTCGTTACCCTTCCCGACGAAGAAGCCGGGAAGTATGAAAACGACCTGCGCCGGCTGCTGGAGCACGGCAGCCTGCTGCTCCCGGAAATCTGCAGCCCCGTTCACGTGGCCGACATGTCAGGCCTGCGCCTCAATCTCGCCAAATTGTGCAAACCCAACAGCCCCGCCGCCTACGCCCGCGGCGACCGAGACTCCGGAGAGGCGAGTGACGTGGCCTATCTCCTCCTCCGAAGACAAGGCAACAGCAGCATCATCATACTCTGCTCCGATCCCGGGGAAATCCGCCTCGCCGAAACGCCCGAGGAATCCGTGCTGGCAGACTCGGCCGCCGACCTTGCGGATCGTGCCCGCCGGGGGAACCCGCAGTACATCGCCGCCGTCTCCCCCGCCTTTCTCCGCAACTACGGAGGCCTGCTCGGCGACGCGCAGCGCAGGAACTTCGACGCTCTGATCGACGCCATCGTGCATTCCTCGTGGCGCGGTGACAGCGAAGCCGCCAAGCGTTTCAAACAGTGCGCCGACAAACTGTCGGCGCAGTTGATGCGCGTCGCATACCCCATGACCCATGCCGAGAAGCCTCTCACCGTCGCCGTCTGGAGAGACGGCAGTCAGCAGGAGCAAAGCGGCGATTGGCATGTCGACCTGCGCTCGGATGCCTGCGGAAGCAGCTTTGCGCCCGCCCCCCTGCGCTTGACTTCGGCCGCAGGGCGGCCCGAGACCGTCCTCTACGTCGAATCCGCTCCGCTGACGCTGCCCTTTCTGCCCTCCGCTGCCGAGTTGACGGCCACGGGAGAAGAGCTTATCGACCTCTTCCTCGCAGCACAGGGCGCGCAGGACGAGGCGGAACAAGCGCGTGATTCGAGCCGCTTCGACAAGCTGCGCCCCGCCCTGACGGACATGCTTCAGGCGCTGGCGACGATGCGCTCGGGCTTCAGCGGCAGCGCCGCTCTGTTGCTGGCCGAGCACCCGGAAAGCCCGTTCGCGCTCAACATCTGCGCCGACCTGAGCCGTCACGACGCGCTGACGGCCGGCGCCCGGCTTTTCGATGACGCGGCCAAGCGCACAGGGGCAGCCCTCGGCGCGGATTCCGTCGCTTGCTCTCTCGCTCGCCTGCTCGAGCCGGGAGAACGGAGCCTGGAGTCCCCCCTGCCGGGCGGCTTCGTACCCACCCTCAGCGTGAGCGACAAGCTTCTGGCCTTCCGCAGCCACCGAGAGACACCGCAAGGCGCAGCGCAGGCCGATGCCCCCGCCGTCGACTTCGCCGGAGCGGTCTTCTGCTTCCGCCCGGCGGCCATCGGCCGCATCATCGGTCGAATCACCGATTCGCTCAATGCCTGCGAGCCGGCCTTCTACGCCATCGAGACCGTAGACGGACGCAGTGATGAGCTCATCGACGAAAACGCAAACGCCGCGGAGGCGGACGCGCCGCTGTTGCAGACGGAGGCCGACGCAAGCGCAGCGCTTCCGGAACCGCAGCCATGCGACACGGAGAGCATCTCGGGAGCTCTCGATATCTCCGAGGGCTACTTCAGGCTCCACCTGATTGTGAAGCCGGCACCCTGAGGATCTGAAACAGACCCGATAATTCACCTGTTCCAGTTTCGCCGCATGATTTGCTCAATGTATTACGCAATATGGATTTATCTCAAACGCCTTGGGTTCGAAATGCATTGAATGAATACGGAGTTCAGGAAAGCAACAAGGACAAGATAAATGAATACGCAGATGCTTTGCCTGAGAACATTCGAGACATCAGCAAACAAGGATGATGCTAAGACCATGTAGCTTAGGGTTAATTTGTTTTTTGGTAATAACGGTGGGGGCACTCTGCGCGTGCGAATCTCCTGCAAAGAACAGTCGTTTAGATGCTCATTCGACCCACGATGAAAATACGGGCCATTGGTGGGAAGAATTGCATACTAAGGTGTGCAGCTTACGCGGTGTTTATCAAGCATCTGATAAAAGCTCTCTCTTGGTCGTCATGCCGATTGTTGAGACTTGTTCCAAGAAGGTACGTGTTGTATCCTATACGGTGTACCGCATTCATTATTCCGCGACAGATGATCGATGGAATCATACGGAAGAGAACGGACTATGTATGGATGAGGCTGGTCTGAGGGACCGAAACGGCACACTGCGGTATCGTCTCTTGCTGTCTGATAACCAACGTGGTGAGGCCGGAATGCAAGACATTCATAACGGACAGTGCTTTATGAGACAGCCCACATCAGTGCAATATCATAAATGTGTTCTGGTTCCGGAGAAATTCGTTGCTCAGGCGAAGGAGATATGTTACATGAAGCAGATTGTTCCCGGTTCAGAGGTTCGAGCTTCGCTTGCTCCTTGGGATGCTTCTGGTGTGTACTGTTATGACACGGCAGATGATGATACCATAGAGATTGGTCTCAGAACGCCTCATTATCCCAAAGATGTGATTGTCATTTTGCCCTGCAAAAACAAAGGAGAATTCTCTTTTCTGCATATTTGGGACAAAGGGGAGGACGGCGATTACGATGGCATACTCACACCCTACGGTTTCCAATATACTGGTGCGAGCGCGGTCAGGATGGATCATCTCATCATGAGAGACGGATATTTGCAAACAGCCCAGGGACAATGCGTGTGCAGCATCCAAGTGAGCGGCAGTAAAGTGATTGGATTGTGGCGGCTGAATGACCCCCGATACTCGGATGGAGGCAAAACTTCATATTATACAAAACAGGCGATAGATTTTTCAGCCCCTTTCCAACCCTGTGGTGAGTAGATAAGCTGGCAATGGACGTACTCTACAGAAATCAGCGTGTAGCATGTTGACACGCGGCCCAAGCTGCGCGACTATAGATTCCTACCGCGACACGCGAAGAAAGCGGCCCCATCCCTGCCCACCGCCGAAAGCTCGGCGGTGGGCCTTTGCCTTCCGGCGGAGCGCCTTCGGAGGCACGAGCCGGAGGAAGAGAACCGAGTCCGGCTTCCTCCCGATGTCGCGAAAACCAAAGACGGCGGCTTGACAAGCACGCAGGACGTCGCCTATACTAACGATAACAGCATGGCCCGACTGCACAGCGAAAACATCCCCACCTCCACCCTCGCGGCAACCGCCCGGGGCGTGGATGGCTTCGTCACCACGCAGACCGACCATCAGGGCATCACCGGCACCTTCACCCGAGCCTACACCGCCACGGGCATCACCCGGACCGCCACGGACGGCCGCGGCAACACCACGACCACGCACACCGACCTCGCCGGGCGCAGCATCAGCAGCACCGACGCCGCCGGCAACACCACGGCCACGGTCTATGACGAGGACTTCGACCAGCCCTCCGTCGTCACCAACGCCCAGGGCAAAACCTCCTGCTACAAGTATGACATCCGAGGCCGCAAAGTCGCCGAATGGGGCACCGCGATTCAAAGCCCCCGAAGGCTTGTAGGGGGATTAGACAAACGCGCAGCATTTGCCCGAAGGGCGAGGAGCCGTGGGGCGGCTCCGAGTCAACCTGCTCTCTTCGGCTACGACGATGCCGACAACCTGACCGCGCTCACCACCTTCCGGGCCGACAGCGGCGACATCACCACCGACCCGACCGGGCGCACGGACGGCGACACAACGACCTGGGCCTACCACCCCGCCGCCGGTGTCGAACTCAGCAAGACCTATGCGGATAACACGCAGGTCGTCAAGACCTACGACGGCTTGATTCGGCGCCGCCTCACGGCTCCGAGTCAACTCACCGCGGCCACCCTTGGCACGGACGCCTACAGCTACAGCGAAGATAAAGCCCCCGACGGCCGTAAGGGGGATTGGACAAATGCGCAGCATTTGCCCGAAGGGCGAGGAGCCGTGAGGCGGCTCCGAGTCAACATCTGCGAGGTCTTCGGCTCGGACGGTTATATCAAGACGGCCTACACCTACACGCCCTACGGCTCCGTGACAGCCAACGGCAACGTCACGCAGCCCATCCAGTGGAGCAGTGAATACAACGACAGCGAGCTCGGCCTTGTCTACTACAACTACCGCCACTACAACCCGGCGGATGGGAGGTGGACGGGGCGGGATCTTCTGCCGGAAAGACGAGGGAAAAACTTGTATACATTTGTTTCCAACTCACCTTGGCGTAAAATGGATATTTTGGGATTGGCACCCGAGATTCCTCTGGACATTCCTCACAGGTGTACGAAGTGCCGGAAGCACGTGTATATTCTGATCGGGGGTGCCAAGGACTCCAAAAGCGAGAGGATGTTTCAGCTATATGACGAGATACTAAAACCGACAGTCGCGTGTTCATACTATTATTGGACTTCGTGCTCTGATGTATTAGACGCAATCAAGAATTACAAAGCCGTATGTCCCGCGAGCACAATCATCCTCATTGGTCATAGCTATGGAGGAGATACGGCCATGGATGTTGCTGAAAGGCTTCCTAGGGGCTCTAAGGTGGTCTTGGTGACGCTGAATCCTGTAAGTAACTATGACTTATGCAATTACAAAGTAAGTCCGCCTGACACAGTTGAGTATTGGATCAATGCCTATGTAGCAAAAGGTCCTCAAGATACGCTAGCCGTCATTCCGGCGGCCGGGTCGTTCGTTGCAGGCGTAATTACTTTCATCACATTTGGCGGATTGGACAACACCGTTGCCTCTCTCGGCGGCAAGTGGGGCCATGAATCCGGAGCAAATGTGAATATCGCGTTTAGTTACTACGGGAATATCGGACACGGGGATGCTCTGAGTTTATTTACCAAAGCGGGTTCAGGAAATGAAATCGTTCAAGCTAAACTTCAAACATATTTAGAACAACAAGAAAAAACGAAGCGATGAATAAAAATGCAGCTCTGATGATCTCATTAGGTGTGACCTATTGCTTGCTGGGGACAGGGTGCCTTCAGAATAACTCTCATCCGTTCCGTAGTTGGTTTGGAGCCGAGGGTTGCCAACCTACACTACTAACGAGGGAGATTAAGCTACTCGATTCGAGCGGTAAACTTCCTAAGAATTTCCGTCTGCGGATCTTTCCCAATCATGGAAAGGGGATCATCTCGACTCCCTACTTCTCTGAATTTAAGCGCATGGAGGTAGAACTTACAGGCACGTATGGTTATTACTTAGACAGTGAGGATGGGTGTATCAAGTATGATAAAGATTCGGATCCTAAGTTTGTGACGGTGCGTGAAGATGGGGTGGTGCACATCTCGTATCCAACCTATTTCCCGAAGGAGTTGGAGGTTTTTATTACAGCAAAAGAAACCATAAACGGTGAAGAAAGGACTTTCTCTGACTTCTTCACCATCAAGGATTTGCCGTGCGGTAAGGAAGCTCCCAAAGTCATCGTTGCCGAATACTGAGTAAGCCCTAACCGTTCAAAGCAGCGTCTACACCTTATCGGAACGTTCCGATACAGCGGCTGATCCGTCTCGGGTCAGCCGCTTTTTGGTGCGATCGAGCAAACACGCGTGCGGCGACTTCCTCCGAAGCCCCTGAGCGCCGCATTTTGACACGCGGCCCAAGCTGCGCGCCTACAGATTCATACCGCGACACGCGAAGAAAGCAACAAGCGGCCCCATGCCGGCGCCGGAGAGTAAGACCAGGAGCGGCATCGTCCTGCGGGGCATCTCGCCGGGCGGCTTGAAATCCTGCGCCAACCGGTCCATCCCCTGTCCACCGCTGAAGAGAGAAAAAACTCTCGGCGGTGGACATGCGCGTCCCGGCGGAGTTCCTCCGGATCCTGTAAACGCTAACGAATGCCGCTTGACAAGCAGCCCCGCCGGCGCGTATGATACCGGCAGCCCCGTGAGCCGACTGCACACAGCCCCCCTGCCCTTGACTCATCCGCCGCATCCCGCGCGGATGGGGAGTGCCGTCGCCGCCCTGCGCCGCCACGCGCCTCCGAGTCAAAGCCCCCGAAGGCTTGTAGGGGGATTGGACAAATGCGCAGCATTTGCCCCGAAGGGGCGAGCCGCCGATGGGGCGGCAGCGAGTCAAATCGCCCGACGGTCCCGCTTGGGGCGCCTGCGTCAGCAGGCGGTAAGGGCGATTGGACAAACGCGCAGCGTTTGCCCGCAGGGGCGAGGGCGCAATGGGGTGCGCCCGAGTCACCCCATCCGGTGGAGCAGTGAATACAACGACAGCGAGCTCGGCCTTGTCTACTACAACTACCGTCATTATAATCCAAACAATGGCGCATGGCTGGGGAGGGACTTAATCACAGAACAAGAGGGACTAAATCTATATAGCTACGCGGCAAATAACGGTGTTACGAACAGTGACCATCTAGGTCTTTGGTTTGGACAGCAACAGGATTCCTGTTGCTCAAAGTGTCGCGAAAAAATGAAAGAAAAAATAGATATATACGCATCCGAAATAAAGGAAATAGAAGATCATGGGTGTTCCCTTACATTCGCATGTAAGAATCTTTCTTTTCAAGGAGGAACCCGTAGGACAGATGCGAGATTAAATCCGTTTTCTGAGATTAGTATTAAGATAACAATTGATTGTAAGACAGGAGCGGAGCAATCCCTGAATTCACCTGAAGATACTTTTGGTCATGAACTTGTGCATGCAAAAGATCATTGCTTTGGCAAGATAGGATTTCGTTGCGAGTCGATTATTTGTACGGAAATTCGAGCGTATTCAGTGGGCGGTTGCAAAGGGCTTCAGGGACAACACTTGATAGAATGTCTTAAAAGACGGGTTCCTGCGTCTGCGGATGGAGCCTGTTGGTTTAAGGATAAAGACGAAATAGCTGATATGATAGAGCCTATGTATGAGCAATGCACGAAGTGAAATTTTTCAGATATATCCTATGTTTAATACAAATAGAATCATCCGCCTTGCGTTAATCTTATCGTGTTATACCCTCACTCAATGCCAGCAAGTCAGCCAGCAAATCTGCTACGCATCGGTTTTGCCGAAGGCGAAACATGTGCAGGTGGTCAAGACAAGCCCGGACTATTCATCCCGAAAAGTTCTCTTTGAGATGAAGGATGGAGAGACGAGCGACGATCTTCAGAAAAAATTATTGGCAATCGCCTGCCGACAATCTGCGTACATATCTTCAACGGGGTTTTGTTATAATCCTCATCCTTCTATGTATTCACACTTGGACATCGAGGTCGTTGATGGTGACGGGAAGTGCATCAAATCATTCTCTTTGCTGAATGACAACGTCTTCTCCATCGGTGAAATAGAAAGTCGGTGGTTCGGAGAACCCGATCTTCGGGTTCACCATTTGGATGAGTACTTCACGGAAGAAGAGAAACAAATTATTCTTATGAACTTCAAGATCTAAAATTGAGGATACTGATTCTAAGCCTTATCGAAACGTTCCGATACAGCGGCTGATAAGCAACTACAGAGACATGCCGGAGCTGGAGAGTAAGAGAGGCAGCGCCCTGCGGGGCCTCTCGCCGGGAGGCTTGAATCCTGCACCAACCGACCCATCCATGCCCACCGCCGAGCTTTCGGCGGTGGGCATTTGCCTTCCGTCGGAGCGTCTTCGGGTGCTCGAGCAGAGGAGGGGAGCACGGCGGGCTCCCTCCCGATTCCACGAAAGCCAACGCCTGCTGCTTGACAAGCACGCAAAGCATCGCCTATACTAGCGATAACAGCATGGCGCGCCTGCACACCGAAACCATCCCCACCTCCACCCTAGCGGCCACCGCCCGGGTCGTGGATGGCTTCGTCACTACGCAGACCGACCATCAGGGCATCACCAGTTCCTTCACCCGAGCTTACACCGTTACAGGTGTCACGCTGACTGCCACGGACGGCCGCGGCAACACCGCGACCACGCACACCGACCTCGCCGGGCGCAGCATCAGCCGCACCGACGCCGCCGGTAACACCACCGCCACGGTCTATGATGCGGCCTTCGATGCGCCCTCCGTCATCACCAACGCCCAGGGCAAAACCGCCTGCTACAAGTACGACCTGCGAGGCCGCAAAGTAGCCGAATGGGGCACCGCGATCCAAAGCCCCCGAAGGCTTGTAGGGGGATTGGACAAATGCGCAGCATTTGCCCCGAAGGGGCGAGGGCGCAATGGGGTACGCCCGAGTCAAAGCGACCGAGGGCTCGGAGAGAGCTTGGACAAACGCGCAGCATTTGCCCGAAGGGCGAGGAGCCGTGGGGCGGCTCCGAGTCAACCTGCTCTCTTCGGCTACGACGACGCCGACAACCTGACCGCGCTCACCACCTTCCGAGCCGACAGCGGCGACATCACCACCGACCCGAGCGAGCGCACGGACGGCGACACCACGACCTGGGCCTACCACCCCGCCGCCGGTGTCGAACTCAGCAAGACCTACGCGGATAACTCTCAGGTCGTCAAGACCTACGACGCCAACAACCTGAACCAGTACATCTCGATTCAGGAAGGTACGGCAGAAGCCTTCGTGCCGACCTTCGATGCCGACGGCAATCAGACCAAGGTCAAGACAAGCACCGGCATCTGGAACGTCGTCTACAACGCAGAGAACCGCCCCGTGACCTTCACGAGCGAAGACGGCGCAACCGTCGTGGAATGCACCTATGACAAAGCCCCCGACGGCCGTAAGGGGGATTGGACAAACGCGCAGCGTTTGCCCGAAGGGCGAGGAGCCGTGGGGCGGCTCCGAGTCAACCTGGGCCGCCGCCACACGCGCAAGATCACGGTCAACGGCAGCGTCACGAACTACCTGCGCTACATCTACCGGGGCTAC